>NZ_LT635546.1:0-56245 GCF_900120125.1 Gemella massiliensis | reverse complement strand
ACACCTACTGAAATTGGTAAAAAATGGCAACTTGATGTGAAATATGTTCCTAAACGTTGTTATGTAGGAGAAATTCCTGATAAATTTTATCAATATACTATCATTGATGAAGCTACTAGGGAAAGATTTATTTTCCCTTTTAAAGAACAATCATCATACTCTACTGTTCAATTTGTTAAAATGGCTATTGATTATTTTGGGTATAAACCCAAGATAATTCAAACTGATAATGGTTTTGAATTTACGCATTTTAAAGATACTAAACGAATACACCCTTTTGATGTATTGTGTAATAATCTTGGCATTAAACATCAACTTATTAGACCTAGAACTCCTAGACATAACGGTAAGGTTGAACGTAGTCATAGAAATGATAATGAACGTTTTTACAGGCATTTATCTTTCTTTTCGTATGATGATCTTATATCTCAGATGAAAAAGTATCTATATCGCTCTAACCGTCTTCCTATGCAGACTTTAAATTGGCTTTCTCCTGTTGAAAAAAGAAAAGAGTTACGGAAAGAGTCTATAAAAATATGCCGGCTTTAATTCCTTGTTAGATAATAGATTTCACAACTTATTTGTCAAGGACAAGGGCTACGCCTTTTTCAAATCCTTGACAAATAAGTTTTAGAAATCTGAAATGTTCTCTAAGGAATTAAAGCTGGCAAATCTAATCAAATAATGTAATTTACGTCGGGGGCTTCATACGGTTTACATAGAAGCTAGCTTCTATGTAATTCTATTATATCCGGTATTTATTTTTTACTTTTTTTGTCTCACATCATTTACAAATGTACATAAAGTATTATAAACTTAATAAAACTNCGGAAAGAGTCTATAAAAATATGCCGGCTTTAATTCCTTGTTAGATAATAGATTTCACAACTTATTTGTCAAGGACAAGGGCTACGCCTTTTTCAAATCCTTGACAAATAAGTTTTAGAAATCTGAAATGTTCTCTAAGGAATTAAAGCTGGCAAATCTAATCAAATAATGTAATTTACGTCGGGGGCTTCATACGGTTTACATAGAAGCTAGCTTCTATGTAATTCTATTATATCCAGTATTTATTTTTTACTTTTTTGTCTCACATCATTTACAAATGTACATAAAGTATTATAAACTTAATAAAACTGTAATTTTTTGGTAACAGCTGCCAAAAATTATTTTAAATTCATAACTATAACGCATAATAATACCCCTTTCACTGCTTTGTCCAGTAAAAGGGGTACATATCAATTATGTAGTCTATTATATTTTATTATTTAATAAATTTTTGTTCTTTCAAAACTTCTTGCGTCACCATCTCTAACGGTTTTGCTCCGTAAAAATCTGCAAATTTTTTTGTCCAAGTTTTAGTTTCACGTGCTTCAGCAAATTTTATCATTGTATTTACATATTCACCAATTAATTCTTTATTTGATGTAGGAAATGCGTTATATCCTACATTTGCATCTTTTGGCAAACGAGGTTTAATTTTTTCTACATTAAGTTTTGTATCTACAACACCAATACTTAATCCGCATACCATAAATGAGTTTTCCGGAACATTAAGTATTTTTGATATTTTTTTACTAACAAAACGTATGCCACCACAGCAGACAGTACCATATCCTAAAGATTCAGCTGAAATAACTGCATTTTGCATTGCTAACGCCGCATCTGTCGTTGCTGTAATTAATGCCTCATAACTATTTTCTATATTAAAATTAACTCCTTCTAATTCACACGCTAATTTAATATTATTAAAATCAGCATAAAAAATCAAAAATGCTCCACTATTGTATATATGATTTTTATTAACACCACTAACTTCAGCAATTTCAGTTTTTATTTTTTCATCGTCCACAACAACAATGCTATAATGTTGTCCATTCATCCAACTCGGTGCTTGACGAGCGCTATCTACAATTGCCGTAAGTTCTTCTATCGGAATATGTTTTCCTTTAATAAAATGCCTATGCGTTCTGTGATTTTTTAATAATTCTATAGTAGCATTCATAATCTCACCTCTTTAAAATAATTATATCTATATTATACTGCTAAAAATTAATTTTAGAAAGCGATTACTCTTTAATTTTTAACAACTTTATCCTACATAATAAAAACTGATACTTAATTCTANATAAGGATAAAATGCTAAGCAATGCAGTGTTGCTTGGCATTTTTCAAAACGCCCTTAAAAGAAATATTATTTTTATACTCAGAAACAAATAACCTAGAAACAACTAAAATGCGTAATCTAAAGTTATAAAAGCTATTATAACCATAAGAAACTCTCTTTAAAACCTTTATCTTATTATTAATACCCTCCAAAGAACCATTAGAAATAGAATACCTAACACTATTAAGCATATACTCTTTATGTTTTCTCATAGTATTAATAGCCTTACTAACACCATCAGATAAATCGATAGTAGATTTTTCAATTAATTCTTTAAACTCCAACTCATTTCTATACCTTATTGCATATCTAATATCCTGAACTCTCTCATAGCTAGCCTTAAATATACAATCTAATCCTAATAAATAATCTAAAATATCACGTCTAGTAACTAAACTCCTAAAACTCCTATTAAAGAAAAACCTACCATGAGTAACATTACTTTCATCTTCTAATATTAACTTCCAATTATTTTTTAAAAGAGTATAATTAATACCTTTTTGTTTTTTGTAAATATTCATTAGCTTAACTCTAGTTCTATTAAGTTCTCTATTAACATTTTGAATAAAGTTCTCTATTAACATTTTGAATAATATGAAACCTATCTATAACAATTTCAGCATTAGGAAACTTATTTCTAATCAACTTCATATAAGGAGTATAAATATCAATACAAATAGCCTTAACATTACTTCTAGCCTCTTTAGAAAATCTGGAAAAATAATTATTTAAAATATACTCAGTTCTACCATCAACTATATCAATAATCTCATGAGTTAAAGCATCTAAAAAAATAAAACTCATACCATTTTTACTATCTTTAGTAAACTTTAACTCATCAAAGCATAAATACTCAGGTAAGGTATTATAGTTAAGAATGTCTACATGGGATTTACATTTATAAAGAGTTCTTATAACAGTATTAACCGATACATTATTCATTTTGGCTATTTGTTTAAAAGATAAAGTATCAGCTAAATCACTCATTATAGAAAACTTAACATTTTTAGAAATACTACAGTATTTATCTACAAAAGAAGTAGTAGCTACAAATTTTTTATTACAAGTTTTACACTTGAAACGTTGCTTTCTTAGTTCCAAATAAGCAGGGATACCTGATATTTTTAATAGATTAATTCTAGTAAGTTCATTAAAGCCGTTTTTAACTACAGTATAACCTTTATTAAGACAACCACAGCATTCACACTTCTTGGGTTTATATGTTAAGGTACCTTTGAATACAAAGTACTTTTGATTATTTTTTATAGTTTCGTTATGTGTTTTCTCAATAGTTATATTTTTATCTTTTATTTGTAGTAGGTTTTTAATGAATTCTCCCTCTTTTATTTCTTTTGTTTTTGTGTTAAAATTATTCATGACAGATATCCTTTCATAGTTTATTTTTTTTTGCACTTTAATTATATTGGATATTTGTCTTTTTGTATATTAAAGAACAATACGAGGTATGGATTTTTCCCATGCCCCGTATTTATTATACAACCATTCTATAACAGTACCAGTTTTTATACTTTTTATCTCTTCGTTATTTCTTCTAAAAGCATTTTATTAATCATTTGCGGATTTGCCTGTCCTTTTGATGCTTTCATAATTTGTCCTACTAAGAAACCTATTGCACGATCACGACCGTTTTTGTAATCTTCAATTGATTGCGGATTATTATCCAACGCTTCATTTACCCAAGCCATAAGTTTACCGGTATCTGATACTTGAACCAAACCTTTTTCTTTAACAATTTGTTTTGCATCACCACCGTGTTCAATTAATTCAGCAAATACTTTTTTAGCTATCTTACTTGAAATTGTGCCATCCGTAATCAAATTAATCATTCCGGCTAACCCTTCGGCTGTTAGAGATGTTTCTTTTAATTCCTTTTGAACCTTATTTAAGTACGCATTTACATCAACCATTAAATAATTTGATGCCAATTTCGGATCTGCTCCCAGTTTTACAGTTTCTTCAAACATATCTGACATTTCTTTTGTTAATGTTAGAACATGGGCATCATATGCAGGCAATCCAAGTTTTTCTTGATAACGTTTACGACGTGCATCCGGAAGTTCGGGAATAGTTTTTCTTACTTCTTCCATCCATTCATCCGAAATAATTATAGGTACTATATCCGGCTCCGGAAAATATCGATAGTCATCCGACCCTTCTTTAACACGCATTAATTTTGTTGTCCCTGTTGTTTCATCAAAGCGGCGTGTTTCTTGCTTAATTTCTCCTCCGGAAAGTATTACCTGTTCTTGTCTTTTCTCTTCATATTCAAGACCTTTTCTCACAAAAGTGAAAGAGTTTAAATTCTTAAGTTCTGTTTTTGTTCCGAATTTATCTTGTCCGTAAGGTCTTATCGAAATATTTGCATCACAACGCATAGAGCCTTCTTCCATTTTCACATCCGATACTTCTATATATTGAATAATTGAACGTAATTTTTCTAAATAAGCATATGCCTCTTCCGGTGTTCTAATGTCAGGTTCAGAAACGATTTCTATTAGCGGCGTCCCTTGTCTATTTAAGTCAACCAGTGAATATCCATTTTTATGTGTTAATTTCCCTGCATCTTCTTCAAGGTGTGCTCTTGTAATACCAATACGTTTTGTTTTTCCGTTTACTTCAATATCTATCCAGCCGTGTTCTCCAATCGGTTGGTCAAACTGAGATATTTGATATGCTTTTGGATTATCCGGATAAAAATAATTTTTTCTATCAAATTTTGATTCTTTTGCCACTGTCATATTAAGTGCCATAGCAGCTTTCATTCCCCATTCAACTGCACGTTTATTAACAACCGGTAGCACACCGGGATACCCTAGGTCGATTACATTTGTATTTGTGTTCGGCTCTGCTCCAAAATGTGCCGGAGATGGTGAGAATATTTTTGAATTTGTTTTTAATTCTACGTGGACTTCTAGTCCAATTACTGTTTCAAAATGCATCGTACTTCTCCTATTAAATTTCTATTTTTTTATCATGTAAATTATAGTGTTGTTCAAAATTATAAGCAACATCGTACAGTGTTGATTCGGCAAATGGTTTTGCTATTATTTGCATACCAATTGGGCGTTTTCCTTTAAATCCACATGGGATACTTAACCCCGGTAATCCTGCCATATTTACCGGAATTGTTAAAATGTCATTTGCATACATTGTAACCGGATCGCCAATTTCTTCTCCAACATTGAATGCCACTGTCGGTGCTGTCGGACCTATAACAACATCATACTTTTCAAATATTCTATCAAAATCTTGTTTAATTAATGTTCTAACCTGTTGTGCTTTTTTATAATAAGCGTCATAATATCCGGAAGATAATACGTATGTCCCTAGCATAATACGACGTTTAACCTCTGCTCCAAAGCCTTCTCCTCTTGTTTTTTTGTAAATTTCTTCTAAATTTTTTGCATTTGGACTTCTAAACCCGTAGCGAATACCGTCAAAACGTGAAAGATTAGAACTTGCTTCCGCAGAAGCAATAATATAATATGTAGAAATGGCATATCCTGTATTTGGCAATGATACTTCTTCTACGACAGCACCTTGACTTTCTAAATATTTTACACCATCAAGCACAGCTTTTTTTACATCTTCATCAATACCTTCACCGAAATATTCTTTCGGTAAGGCAATTTTTTTACCTTTTATATCTCCGGTAATAATCTTGCTATATTCCGGATCTTTTACGGGTGCACTTGTCATATCGTGTTCATCAACCCCCGAAATAATTTCTAAGATGCGTGCATTATCTTTTACAGTACGTGTCATAGGTCCAATTTGATCTAAAGATGAAGCAAATGCTACTAAACCAAAACGTGATACACGTCCATAAGTTGGTTTCAAACCTACAATTCCACAATATGAGGCTGGCTGACGCACTGAACCGCCGGTGTCACTCCCTAGTGAAAAACTTACTTGTCCCGCTGCAACAGAAGTAGCACTACCTCCGCTTGAACCGCCGGGAACGGCATCCAAATCATGTGGATTTTTCGTTAATTTATAATATGATGTTTCAGTAGATCCCCCCATTGCAAACTCGTCCATATTAAGTTTACCCATTAATATAGGATTCTCTACATTTAGTTTATTTATTACTGTTGCATCATAAATCGGTTTAAAACCTTCTAATATTTTTGAAGCACACGTTGTCTGAATATCTTTGGTGATAATATTATCTTTAATTCCCATTGGAATACCAAATAATCTACCATTGTAATTTCCTGCTTCTTGCATTTTATCCAATTGCTTTGCTTTATCCACAGCCAATTCTTCCGTAATTGTAATAAAAGAACCGACTTTATCTTCTGTTTCTTTAATTCTTTTAAGCGAACTTTGTACTAAGTCACTCGGTTTAATTTCTTTATTTTTTAGTTTAGTTTCTAAACTTTCTATTGATTCATGAATTAAACTCATCAAATTATCTCCTTACTAATATTATTCTATTATTGTAGGCACCTTAAACTGTCCCGCTTCCGTTTCTTTGGAATTTTTCAATACTTCTTCTCTGTTTATTCCTTGTTCTGCAATATCTTCTCTAAAAACATTTACCAAATCAAGTACATGGTAGGTAGGTTTTACATTATTAGTATCTACATTATTCAATTCATTAAATAGGTCAACAACCTGTTCCAATTTTTCAATAATTCCATCGACTTCGTTCACCTGAATTTCCAAACGTGAAAGGTGGGCAATATGTTCTACTTGCTCTTTTGTAATAGTTGTCATATAATCCTCCAATTTTTTATAATCTAACTACTTTATAATAGCATAAAATAGCCTTTTTATCAATGTATTAAAATAAAAAAACTAAGCATACAAATATTCTTTCATTATGTACACCTAGTAATAATTTTTATTTACATAAAGATATAAATTGTTCGAACATTTTTATATCCATATCAACCTCCGGATGCCATTGTACACCGATTAAATTTCCCTTTTCAATTGCTTCTATAGTACCATCATCTGCCACAGCAGTAATATTAAAACCTTTGGCTATTTCTTTAATACCTTGATGATGGATTGAATTTACACTTGCTCTATCGCCACACATTTTATGAACAAAAGAACCTCTTTTTACTGCAATACCATGTCTCATTAATTTCACTTTATCAGTATGATTATCGATATGTTGAATAAGAGTTCCACCAAAATATACATTTATACTTTGCAAACCGCTACAAATTCCAAAAATCGGTTTATTTCTCTTAGAAAATTCCTCTATTAATTTAAAATCTAATGAATCTTCATAATTATCTTCTTGATACACTAATCCTTTTTTTGGTTCTTCTCCATAATAACGTGGATGAATATCTCTATCTCTTCCTGCTATTATTAGACCACAGCACATGGAAGCAATCTTCTCAATCCCTACCTCAGAACAAACCGGAAATAAAATAAAATCGACTTCAGCTGCAATCTCCGAAAAATAGCCGTTGGTATATAAACGCCGTTTATTTATACCGGTATCTGATCTATATTCTTCACTACGTGTTGAAATTGCAATCACTTTCATATCACTTAACCTCCTCTACGTAAAACTATATAATTTACTATTATAGTTGTTCAGCAACCGTTCTGTCAATAAATATAAATTATAATATATAATAAACTTATTACTAAAAAAATAAAAAATAAATTTTTTTAAAATATACGTTACTATACCAAAAAAGGAATTATTCTTAACAAAAAATATATCACATAGTTTAAATAATGTATCAATAAGTTATAAAAACATAATTTATATTTTTTCTATTTAATATTTCATAATTTATCTTTCTTTTTTCCATTTTCTTATTTTTGTTCTAAATGTTTTAAAAGGTGCAACTGTATTTACTTGAACAAATTTCCATATAGGCCATATTGTTGTTTTAGTTGCACTATCTGCCCATTTTCTTTTATGCGGCATAAATAATTCTTCATCAGAAATATTTTCTAACCATACGGTTATTTCATTCACGTTATTTGTTAGCGCAATAATTAATTCTTCTAAAGTCATTTTAGAATATTGCTCATAAAACCAAGAATATAATTTACCAAGCTCATTCCATTTAAAGTTGGGGTGAGGTGTTTTAACAATTTTTCCAATAAGCTCATCTCGTTCCCATTGTAATAACAAAGTCGTCCACCCTAATTGATAAGATAAATTTTCTGCCGGCGTCCTATCTACTCCGTCTATTCGTAGATTTTTATCTACTTCCTTTATTGTTAAAAATTCTGTAATATATTTTTCAAATGCTTTGTTAATTTCATTAATCAACTCTTTTTTAGAATTATATTGTTTCATTACGCTTCTCCTTTACATACAACACATAGACTTATTATATTCTTATGTTAAGACTTTCTTCTATGGCTTGAATAGTTTTTCATAGTTATCGATAAAGAAAGTATTTGCATCGCTATCAAGTATTAGTAACTTTTCCTTGACACGATTACCAAAACAGCATCATTTTCTTATGATTTAGGTTGATTAATATAAAATATCTTCTGGCTTAATTTTATCTTCTTCTGTTATCTTTCTAATCACCTTACATGGTGAACCGGCTGCAATAACACCAGCTGGAATATCTTTATTAACAACACTTCCAGCACCAATAATTGAACCTTTTCCTATTGTTACACCACCACAAACTGTTGAATTTGCTCCGATCCAAACATTATCTTCTAAAGTTATAGGTGCCGAGGTTGATACACCTTTTGCTCGTTGTTCAGGATGTATCGCATGACCTGAACAAGCTATACACACTCCCGGTGCAATAAATGCACCATTCCCTATATTAACAGGCGAATTATCTAAAATTACACAGTTATAGTTAATAAAAGCAAAACCATGTATATGAATGTTAAATCCATAATCACAACGAAAACTTGGTTCAATAAACACGTAATCTGAACAAGTTCCAAATAATTTTTTTAAAATTTCAATACGTTTATCTTGTTCTTTTGGTAAGGTTTGATTATATTCCCAACATAATTCCTTTGCATAATATTGTTTTTCCATAGGCGTATTTTCATACCCACTTGCATACGATGTATTTCACTTCATTATTTCCAACAAGTCCATCTTAATCTCCTTTTATATTATTAATACTTAGATTTATCTGTACATAGATATTTCTAAACTATCCATATATTGAGCTAATGACTTGTTAAACTTCTCATATTCAGCCACTTGAAACTCCTCTGTCAGACATCCAACTGAACATCTGACAACTTGAAGCTGATTAAAAAATGTTATCATTAACGGTACACCTATTATTTTAGATATACCACGTATTGTCATTTTTCCCGCTTCTTCTAATTTCAAAACTTCTTCTTTCGAATTAATACTCACGATTTTATCGTCAACAAGGACTTCTACATTATCATAGTAATCATAAGCTAAATTAACTGCTTTGCAAATATGTTCCCAACCAACCCTATAGGTTAATCTATATTCTGCAAATAACCATCCATTTTCTTTTTCTACACCTAATAAAAGTATCTCTTTTCCTCCTGCTTAAAAATTTTAAAAGTTAAATTAATAGATTTCATTTTCTCCATTACGTACTTGAATAGATATACTCATGTATTTTCGAAACCTTTCATCTCCAGCATATGAAATAATGTATTCTTCCTCTTAAGCATCAAAAGAATATATTTCTGACCTTTAACTATTAACGTCATGAACCACAGTTCTGCGAAATATTTCTTCTAACCGCTTTTCTTCGCCAGTATTTTTGCTAATAATTGTTATTCCTAAATCTCTAATTTTCTTTTTGAAAATATTAAATTTTTTAACCATATAGAATATTTTCCATATTCTCTTACCATAAAAGTAGTTTCCTTTTCTCTGTAAGGTAGTTCACATATCGCTTATTTATTATAATTTTCGCGATATATTTTCAAAAAAACAATAATAACCCACTCATTACTATTAATACATAATATAAATTATTCACACTATTTTCTTTAATTTTAATTACGAATTATTTCTAATCATCATATAAATTTGCTAAAAAGTTTATAATAATATTATAATGTATTTAATTTGAAAGAACAATAATGAATTGTAATGACTATTTGAATTTTAATAATTTTTACAATAAAGTGCAATAGTAAGTTATAAAAAAGACGACAGCATTCGCTATCGTCTTTACTAATTACTTTATTGTTATAAGTATGAATAAGAAATCTAATAACTAAATTAAACCGGCATCTTTTAGAATTTCTTCAATATATGTTCCTTTAATTTTTTTCAATACACGTTTACTAAATACTTTGACAAGTAGAGGGAGTTTTACTTCTTCTAGTTTTTTACCATCCATTAAACGACTCGTAGATTTAGTCATTACTCGTAAGTCATAAGCAGAAGCAAACACTTCAGGCACACCGCGATCAATATCTAATAATGTATAAACAGCTTCCATCGCTGTACGAACAGAGTATTCAGTAGTGAAGACAGTATCACGGGCTGTCTCAGAGAAGTTTCCTATAAATGCTAAGTTTTTCGAACCTTCCGGAATAACTAACGGACGATCTCCATCGCATCTTGGCATAAAGTAACTAGTTATATACGGCATATAACATGGAACTGTACTACATCCTTTGCTAGCAAATTCGTGAATAAATTGTTCAGGAACGCCAATATGGTAAAGCCATTCCTCTGCTATTTCAATACCGGTACAAGCTTCTATTGGTTTTTTAACGTAGTTGCCCGGGATATTTGAATATAGACCATAAATCCAAACAACTAGCTCATCTTTAGACTGAGATTTAAAGTGTGGTTGGCGGTTAAGCGTATAACTCATCATCCAGTTTGAATCACGAGCTGTTACAATACCGCCTGTTACTACTTTACCGGCATAAGGGTCACGCTTGCTAATTTTTTCGATATATTCTCCAATTCGTTTATCCTTTACAGTTGCTGTCGCAGAAACAAACCAGCTTTGATCCGGAAGATTTTCACAAAATACTTCCGGTCGACCAAAACGTTCATCTTGTTTGGCTAAGTTTTTCCAAAGTTGCCAAGCTCCGCCAAGTTCTTTATTGACAGGTGCTGATGTATCATTATTGCCATAAGTTGTTGAAGCAGTGATACTACCATTTGTAACAAAAACAAGGTCATCTTCTGTTAATTCTCTAACAACCGATTCTCCTTCTACTTCTAAAATTAAGTTTTTAGCAATAAGATTTTTTCCATGTTTTTCTACTTTAATGTCTTTAACAACAGTATTATATTCAAAAGTAACCCCATGACTTTCATTGATTATATTTAGTGAACTTAAGTGCTGATAAATCTGGAAGTCCATTAATATGATGAATAAATCTCAATATATAACGGCGCATTTCTGTAGCTGAATGCCACTTTTCAAAAGCAAACATGGTTGACCAATAAATCCAGAAATTTGTTTCAAAAAATTCTTCACTAAATACATCTGTAATTTTTTTACCTTGTAGTTCTGATTCTGAAGTTAAGTATAATTTAACCATTTCTTGACTAGATTTATCAGGTAAAGCAAAATTTCCATCGTTAGGGATTTGTTGTCCACGTTTTTCAATAACACGACATTTTGAATAGTTAGGATCTTCTTTATTTAGCCAGTAGAACTCATCTAAAACTGATGCATCTTCTTCCTCTAATGACGGAATAGAACGGAAAAGATCCCAAAGACATTCAAAATGATCTTCCATCTCACGACCACCACGGATAATAAATCCACGTGTTGGATTCATAATACCATCCAAACTACCTCCTGCTATCGGAAGTTCTTCAAGAATATGGATTCTATCCCCTTTCATTTGCCCATCTCGAATTAAAAAGGCTGCCGCAGAAAGAGATGCGAGTCCAGAACCAATTAAATAAGCTGATTTTTTATCAACTCCTGCCGGTTTTTTCGGTTTAGCAAAAGCTTCATAATTTCCATTTGAATAATACATAAAAACCCCTCCTAAAAAAGTGTATATTAATATCACCATTAATATACACTTTTCATATAAATAAAACAATTTACAATTTCCGCTTTTTGCCTAACTATTTTACAAATTTTTCGAATTGTAAAGGAGCTATTTTTTCTTTATTAAAGTAGGGAAATAATTTCACCTAGCATAACTTTTTCAATTCTTTCAACAAGCTCTTCTACAGTTTCAGGCATTTGCTTTTCAATCCAATCTAATCCTACACCAACTAAAGCATAAGTATAAAAAGAATAAGAAAACTCCACTTGTTTCGCCTCTTCATTAGTAACTTCGATTTTTTGAAATATTTGTCGACTTAAGAACAACTCAATCTCTTTTTTTAAAATTTTTTCTAAAAAACCTTTTCCAAAAGAGTGATAAGTATTTAGGACAAAAACATGATTCACAGAGATATATTGAAAAATTGAGGTTAATGCATCTTGCCATTTTTCATAAGTTTTACCTCTACCAATTGAAGTTACTACTTCGCGAAGATAAATCCACTCCACTAAATCATAAATATCTTTAAAATTGCTATAAAATGTCTGACGACTTACTTCACATGCTTGTGTCAAATCGTTAATTGTTATTTTAGATAATGATTTTTTCTCTGCCATTTTCTTTAAAGTAGATGCCAGTACTTTTTTTATTACTATAGCCATAGCTAATCACTCCCTTTCTTTTAGTATTAGTCGATTAAATTATAACGGATATTTACATTTTTTTCTATATCTTTTAGTAAATTTGTTATAAAAAAATCGAACTTGAGTTTTTCATCAATCCGATTTTTCGTTGAGTCAATTAAAAAAAACAATGTTAAACAAAAAATAAAGCCTTGAAAAATCAAGACTTTATTTCTTATTATATTACTTAAATTATTTAATGATTGAAGTAACAACACCTGAACCTACTGTACGTCCACCTTCACGAATTGAGAAACGAGTTCCTTCTTCGATAGCGATTGGAGAAATAAGTTCAACATTGATAGCTACGTTGTCACCAGGCATTACCATTTCTGTACCTTCAGGTAATGTAACCACTCCAGTTACGTCAGTTGTACGGAAGTAGAATTGTGGACGGTAGTTACTGAAGAATGGAGTGTGACGACCACCTTCTTCTTTAGATAATACATACACATCTGCTACGAATTGAGTATGTGGAGTAATTGTTTTAGGAGCTGCTAAAACTTGTCCACGTTCAATATCTTCACGAGCAACACCACGTAATAAAGCACCGATGTTATCCCCTGCTTCAGCGTAATCTAATAATTTACGGAACATTTCTACTCCGGTTACAGTTGTAGAAGCCGGTTCATCAGTTAAACCAACGATTTCTACTACATCACCAACTTTAACTTGTCCACGTTCAACACGTCCTGTAGCAACTGTACCACGTCCTGTAATTGAGAACACGTCTTCAACCGGCATCATGAATGGTTTTGCATTATCACGTTCTGGAGTTGGGATATAGGTATCAACAACTTCCATAAGTTCAATAATAGCTTTTTCTGCTTCAGGATCACCTTCAAGAGCTTTAAGAGCAGAACCTTTGATTACAGGTAGATCATCTCCATCGTATCCGTATTCAGATAATAGTTCACGAACTTCCATTTCAACTAGTTCTAATAACTCTTCATCATCTACCATATCGCATTTGTTTAAGAATACTACAATTTTAGGTACCCCAACGTTACGTGATAATAAGATGTGTTCACGAGTTTGAGCCATAGGACCATCAGTAGCAGCGATTACTAGGATAGCTCCGTCCATTTGTGCAGCACCTGTGATCATGTTTTTAACATAGTCAGCATGTCCCGGACAGTCAACGTGTGCATAGTGACGTGTTGGAGTTTCATATTCGATATGAGAAGTGTTAATTGTAATACCACGTTCTCTTTCTTCAGGCGCATTATCGATAGAAGCGTAGTCTTTAGCTTCTCCTCCATAAGTTTTAGCCAAAACAGTTGCAATAGCTGCTGTTAAAGTTGTTTTACCATGGTCAACGTGACCAATTGTTCCAATGTTAGCATGTGTTTTACTACGGTCAAATTTTTCTTTTGCCATTTTATAAAATCTCTCCTTAAAGTTAATTTAATATACATTAGCCACATAGCATTCTATGATAACTATATTTTATAATGTTACAATAAAAATTGCAACTATAAAGGGTAACTATTGACTACCCTTTATTTTTTTTGATGATTTCTTCTGAAATTGATTTTGGTACTTCTTCATAGTGATCAAATGTCATTGTGTAAGTACCACGTCCTTGAGTTGAAGAACGTAAAGATGTTGCATACCCGAACATTTCTGATAGCGGTACTTGGGCAGCTACTACTTGTGCATTACCACGAGCTTCCATACCTTCTACACGACCACGACGTGAAGTAATATCTCCCATAATATCTCCCAGATATTCTTCAGGCATAACTACTTCAACTTTCATAATCGGTTCTAAGATAACAGGATTACATTTTTTAGCCGCTTCTTTAAGCGCTAATGATGCTGCTACTTTAAACGCCATTTCAGATGAGTCGACGTCATGATATGATCCATCAAACAATTTAGCTTTAACGTCGATTAATTCGTATCCTGCCAATACACCGTTCGCCATAGAATCTTTAAGTCCTGCTTCTACCGCCGGAATATATTCACGAGGAACTACCCCACCGACAATAGCGTTTTCGAATTCAAATCCTGCTCCCGGTTCGTTTGGAGTAAATTCAATCCATACGTCCCCATATTGTCCACGACCACCAGATTGACGAGTAAATTTACCTTGTACTTGTGCAGATTGTTTGAATGTTTCACGGTATGATACCATAGGAGCACCTACTGTACATTCAACTTTAAATTCACGACGCATACGATCTACAATAATATCTAAGTGTAATTCACCCATACCGGCAATGATAACTTGTCCGGTTTCTTCATCTGTACCCGCACGGAATGTCGGGTCTTCTTCTTGAAGTTTCTGTAAAGCTGTAGCCATTTTATCTTGGTCAGCTTTAGATTTCGGTTCAACTGAAAGTTGAATAACCGGTTCCGGAAATTCCATTGATTCCAAAATAACTTCATTTTTCTCATCACAAAGTGTATCACCGGTAGTAGTATCTTTAAGACCTACTGCTGCTGCAATATCCCCTGCATAAACTTCTGAAATTTCGTTACGAGTATTAGCGTGCATTTGTAATATACGCCCTACACGTTCACGTTTACCTTTTGTTGAGTTCTTAACATATGAACCAGATGATAAAACACCTGAATACACACGGAAGAATGTAAGTTTCCCTACAAATGGGTCAGTCATAACTTTGAATGCTAATGCTGAAAACGGTTCTTCGTCTGAAGAATGTCTTTCTACTTCTTCATCTGTATCCGGATCTGTTCCTTTAATAGCAGGTACATCTAATGGTGATGGCAAGTAGTCTACTACTGCATCAAGCATTGGTTGTACTCCTTTATATTTGAACGCCGAACCGCACACAACCGGGAAGAATTCTACTGATAAAGTAGCTTTACGAATTACAGCTTTTAAATCTGCAACGGTAATTTCTTCTCCACCTAAGTATTTTTCCATAAATTCTTCATCAAATTCTGCTACAGCTTCGATTAATTTTTCACGGTATTCTTCGGCTTGATCTTGGTATTCCGCCGGAATTTCTTTAACAACAAGATTTTCACCAACGCTACCTTCATTATAGATAGCTTTCATTTCTACAAGATCAATAACACCTTCAAATTGGTCTTCTGCACCGATTGCTAATTGAATCGGATGTGCATTTGCTTGTAATCTGTCATGAATTGTTCCTACTGAATATAGGAAGTCAGCTCCTGTTTTATCCATTTTATTAACGAATACAATACGAGGAACTCCATAAGTTGTTGCTTGACGCCAAACAGTTTCAGTTTGTGGTTCAACACCAGATTGAGCATCAAGAACAGCAACAGAACCGTCAAGTACACGTAATGAACGTTCAACTTCCACTGTAAAGTCTACGTGTCCCGGTGTGTCAATAATATTGATTCTGTGATTTTTCCATTCGGCAGTTGTTGCAGCAGATGTAATTGTAATCCCACGTTCTTGTTCTTGTTCCATCCAGTCCATTTGCGAAGCACCTTCATGTGTTTCACCTATTTTATGAATTTTCCCAGTGTAGAACAAGATACGCTCTGTTGCAGTAGTTTTACCTGCATCAATGTGAGCCATGATACCGATATTACGAGTATCTTTTAAAGAAAATGCTCTAGCCATGAGTCAATTTTCTCCTTTCATATAATGTTTAAATATTTTTGACAATGTCTATTTTATAGTGAAAAACTCAAGCTAACATTAACTAGCTTGATATTCACCTTATTATTACCAACGATAATGAGCAAACGCTTTATTAGCTTCAGCCATTTTGTGAGTATCCTCACGTTTTTTAACTGCTGATCCTGTATTGTTTGCTGCATCTAGGATTTCATTAGCAAGACGTTGTTCCATAGTTTTTTCTCCTCTTAAACGAGAGTAGTTAACTAACCAACGCAATCCTAATGTAATTCTTCTTTCAGCACGTACTTCTACCGGTACTTGGTAGTTAGAACCACCTACACGACGAGCACGTACTTCCAGTACAGGCATAATGTTGTTTAATGCTTCATCAAACACTTCCATAGCATCACGACCTGATTTTTCTTTGATTATATCAAATGAAGAATACAGAATTCTTTGAGCTGTACCGCGTTTACCATCTAGCATTAATTTATTTATCAATTTTGTAACCAATTTTGAGTTGTAAATTGGATCTGGCAAAACATCACGTTTTGCAACCGGACCTTTACGTGGCATAATGTTGCCTCCTTTCACGAAATTCTTTTATCAAATTATTTTCAAATTATTATTTTTTCTCTTTTGGTTTTTTAGCACCGTATAGAGAACGTCCTTGTTTACGGTCGTTAACTCCTGCAGTATCTAAAGCTCCACGGATAATGTGGTAACGTACCCCCGGTAAGTCTTTTACACGTCCTCCACGAATAAGTACAACACTGTGTTCTTGAAGATTGTGTCCGATACCCGGGATATATGCTGTTACTTCGATTTGATTTGATAAACGAACACGCGCATATTTACGTAAAGCTGAGTTAGGTTTTTTAGGTGTCATAGTCCCAACACGAGTACATACTCCTCTTTTTTGTGGAGAAGAAATATCAGTTTCTTTCTTTCTTTGAGAGTTATACCCTTTGTTAAGAGCCGGTGAATCTGATTTCGATACTTTTGATTTACGAGGTTTACGAACTAATTGATTAATAGTTGGCATTTCTTTGGTTTCCTCCTTTCCATAAAAATTTTATTTTTATTATGAATCACATATCCAGGTGGTTCATAAAATTACAATTTTTTTAAGCCTAGTGGCTTTACACAGAGCGTTCAAAACACTCACGTACTAAATAATAACATTTTTTTTTTTTATTGTCAATAGTTTTTTTAATTTTTTCTACTCTCTCATATACCTATTTAATAATATCTTATTTTTACACATAACCGGGTGTATCGTAAAAATTATCTAAATAAAAATTTTAATATAAACACTATTATTTTTTATTTGTTTATATTAAAATTATTTATATCAAATATCCATCCGTAATTTATTATTTTTACTATTTTAATTATATTTGGATATTTGTCTTTTTGTATACTATAAAATATTTTTCCCCATGCTACGTATTTGACACAAAGCCATAAATAATACGGGAAGGAAATTTTTTCCCATGCCCGTATCATTGTACAACCAAAAATTGATTGCCCCACCTAATTCTTTTTTACTCTATATCACGATAATAATCACTTGTTATTTCACGATATGGTTGTATATCCTGAACGTATTCAAGAACACCTTGAAATTCATTGTTATTATCATATACTCCCGCATAAGTTATATGAACGAATTTATCACGTGATTTAGATTTAAACCACATTTCATATTTATCTTTTTTTCCATCACGCAAATTTTTAAAAATTATACGTACTTTTTCTAAATATTGTGGAGGATGACAAAGTTCAACATTACGTCCTATTTGACTTGGAGTACGTTTAAAGATCATCTCATCACTTGGCACATTATCATTATAATATTGAAATATATCATCTTTATTCACAAAGGTAATTTCCATCGGCAAGTGATTAAGTATTAAATTTGCCTGTTCTACTGACAAATATCCATTACCAAAAGATTGTTCGCTATTTCTGTCAATAACCTTATTCTTATTTTCTTTGGGTTTAAAAGTGATGGTAAATTCACCTTCCGGAGTATCTATAACTTTTTGTGTTAAATTATTTTCTTCATTGGATATTTCTTGTGTTTGTTTCGAATTTTCTATTTCTTTTCCAAATGGCTCCCTATGTGGAACCCATTTTTCTGTCGGTTTAATTATTGCATATCCATACACATCACTCTCTTTAGCTATGTTTAGCCAATCATCTTGATTAAATGTTTCCATAAGAATCATAAGTAATATGGATTCTTCCTTAAAAATCATTTCTTCAAATTCTTTAACAAAAACTTCAAAACTTGCTTTAACTTCCTCTATATCAACGTTGGGAAATTTTTCTGCATCTTTTAAGGCTTTATTAAATAATTTACGTATTTTATCATCCACGCCCCACATAACTTTAGGTGGTGCGGTATGACCATAACGTTCCATAATAGGGAACATCAATTCTTCTTTTCGACGATAATGTATATCAAACTGACCTAATAAATTTAACTGACGAAAAAGTCCTTTTAATACTTCTTTTTTAGTCATTTCATCCGTTATTTTTTCATAATTTGCTAAAATACGTCTTACACGCATAATAGCAGCTCTAAGGGCAAAATTTTCTTGCTTAAATATTTGAACAGGGTGTCCCGGATGTTCTGTATCTGCAATTTCTACATTTTTTATTGCTCCTTTGAAAAGATTGGCATGAACATTACATAATTTCATTACGTCTTCAAACGTAACACCCGAATTAGAATTCATAAGTTCATGTTCCATAAGGCTAATTTCTATCGCTGATACTCCTGTAAAATGCTTATCAAATTCTTCTTGAACAGATTCTGCACTCTCTCCATTATGCAAACGCAACAGAATAGATTTTAAGACCTCTATACGTTTAGTAGCCATTAATCCAGTCCTACCACTTCGTATCCATTTGCTTTTAATGTAGAAATTATTTTTTCCAACTCTATCCCTGCCAACTTAGAACCCATTTTTAACGATGTTTTTCTACCTATAGTATTTCTCATAATAGGATTGGCTAACGGTTTAAAACCTAAGTCTACTAAAATATCCAACACCTCCGGATGTTTATCTACAACCTCCGCTACCGGAATACTTACATCAATAATATTATCCATTTTACTAACCTCACTTCTTTTTTCCTGTGGATTTATTATATCACATCTGAAAAATTTTCTCTAACAATTATCAATATTTATTATTAAGTGATATATTTATAAATTATAGATTAATATCATTCACTTATTTTTACAATGTTTTTAAATTGTAGGTCTTTACTTTAAGCATTTTTATTGTTTTTCTTTAATGATATGTTATAATAACTTATACGGGAGTCTGTAAACAGTCTGAGAGGAAATTCTATAATTTCGACCGAACCTGATCTGGATAATGCCAGCGTAGGAAAGTTAATCTTAAAGACCATAATTAGACCCCTTAAACTTATAAGGAGGTTTTTTATTTTGCAAAATTGCAGTATCGCTTTACAAATTCTTCCATTAGAAAAAGATGATATTGGAAGATTAAAAACTATTGATAAAGTTATAAACTTTATTTTATCAAAACATTCCACCGCCGTCGTTACGCCGTTTGAAACGGTAATTGAAGGTGATTTTAATGACTTAATGGCGACTTTAAAAGAATGTTTACTTATCGCTGGGGAAAATTGCAATAATATTTTTGCCAATGTAAAAATTAATTACGGGAGTATTTTAACAATTGATGAAAAAATTAGTAAATTTAATTAATAAATATACCAGCGCTATTACTATGATTTTTCTGCTTATTATTTGGCAAGGAGCAGGATATTTGAATCTACTCCCAAAATATATAATTCCTACTCCAACGGAAATAATACATGCTTTTATAAAAAACTATAAAACATTAATTTTTCATAGTAAAATCACTTTAATAGAGGCTATTATCGGGTTATTTTTAGGAATTGTAATAGCTTGGCTCTTAGCTTTAATAATGGATAGCATCCCTGCCTTTAATAAAGCCATTTATCCGCTTTTAGTTTTAACACAAACTATCCCGACTATAGCTATAGCACCTATACTTGTTTTATGGTTAGGCTACGGTCTTACACCTAAAATAGTATTAATAATACTTACCACAACTTTTCCGATTATTGTCAGTATTCTCGATGGTTTTAGAAACTGCGATAAGGACATGATTACTCTACTCAAACTTATGAATGCCGGCAAACTACAAATACTCTGGCATGTCAAAATCCCGAATAGCCTTTCATATTTTTATGCAGGGCTTCGTGTAAGTGTATCATATGCTTTTATCGCTGCGGTGGTTGCTGAATGGCTTGGCGGTTTTGAAGGACTTGGTGTTTATATGATTAAAGCTAAAAAATTATTTGAATATGATACTATGTTTGCGATTATTATTCTAGTATCAATAATTAGTTTGCTAAGTATTCAATTAGTAAAACTAAGTGAAAAGAAAATTATTAAATGGAAATATATAGGAGACAATTATGAAAAAAATAATAATTAGTTTATTTGCCATTGTTCTTGCTGTAACGCTTACAGCTTGCGGTACTAATAAACAAAATACAGAACAAAAAAAAGATTTAAAAAAAGTGGATTTCGTTTTAGATTGGGCGATAAATACAAATCACACCGGACTTTTTGTTGCAAAAGAAAAAGGCTATTTTGCTGAAGCAGGTATTGATCTTGATATTAAACCGGCACCGGAGGATAGTACTTCTGATTTAATTATTAATAATAAAGCACCATTTGGGATTTATTACCAAGACACTATGGCTAATAAACTTTCTAAAGGGGCAGGTATCACCGCTGTTGCGGCAATAATAGAACATAATACTTCCGGTGTTATTTCATTGAAAAAAAGTGACATTAAAGAACCTAAAGATTTAGTAGGGAAAAAATATGGAACATGGAATGATCCTGTGGAACTTGCCATGATTAAATCATTAGTTGAAAAACAAGGTGGAGATTTTAGCAAGGTAAAACTTACCCCTAATACAGATACTAATTCTGTCACTCCAATGGAAAATGGAGCGTTTGATGCTGCATGGATTTATTATGCGTGGGATGGTAAGCTGGCTGAATCTATGAATTTAGATATTAACTACTTCTACTTAAAAGATTTTGCTAAAGAACTGGACTACTATTCTCCGGTAATTATCGCTAATAACGATTATTTAAAAGAGAACAAAGAAGAAGCAAAAAAAGTTATTCAAGCAATTAAGAAAGGATATATCTATGCAATGGAACATCCTGAAGAAGCTGCTGATATTTTAATCAAAAATGCACCGGAATTAAAAGAAAAACGTGACTTTATCATTAATTCACAAAAATATTTATCAGAACGTTATGCAACCGATAAAAATAAATGGGGCGAATTTGATGCTGAACGTTGGAATGCGTTTTACCGTTGGGTAAACAAAAATAACATCGTTGAAAAACCTCTAGCAGATAACACAGGATTTACCAATGACTTTGTAAAATAATGACCGTATTATCAATAAAAAACTTAACTTATAGTTATCCAAATAATGATATATTAAAAAATATTAATATCCATGTTAATAGTGGAGAGATAGTTTCTATCCTTGGAGGAAGCGGTGTAGGTAAAACAACTTTGTTTAATCTTATCGCCGGCATAATAGAACTTAGTCAAGGTGAAATAGCAATAGAAAATAACACTAACTTTAAAGGTAAAGTCAGTTATATGCTACAAAAAGATTTATTACTTGAACATAAAACTGTTATCGGCAATATTATTCTGCCTTTACTAATAAAAAAAATTAAGAAAAAAGAGGCTGAAAAAGAAGCTATTGAAAATTTGAAACTTTTTAATCTTTATGAATATAAAGACAAATATCCCAGTGAACTCAGCGGCGGCATGCGTCAACGTGTTGCACTTCTCAGAACTTATATGTTCAAACAGAAGTTATTTTTACTGGATGAGCCGTTTAGTGCTTTAGATGCAATTACCAAGATATCTCTTCACAGTTGGTTTTTAGATATTAGTCGTACTTTGAACCTGACCACACTACTTATCACCCATGACATAGATGAGGCTATTGAGCTTAGTAACAGAATATATATCATTAAAAATAAACCGGGAGAAATAGTTTCTGAATTAACTATTAATCTTGACAAGACTAAAGATAAAGACGAACAAAAACTGCAATACAAAAAAGAAATCTTAAATATTCTCGGCTTATAAAAGCTCAATCTAAAATCTACAAATTCAATTTTCTTATTAGTGATTGACCATAGCAATTCATTGATTTTGACATTCGTTTTAAAGAGTTTTTCCAAAATCTAATGAACTGTGCAAAGAGCGACTTATAAAATCAATTTCCAGCAAAATCACGATTTTTAAGTCGCTTTTATTATTCATAAATACTGTATTTTCGATTAATAAAATAAATAATTAACGCAGAAAGCGATGCTAAAAGCATTAGCTTAATTCCAAACACTTCTAATACTAATAAAATCGGTGTTAAAAATGATTTTGTAGCAGATGAAAAAACTAATGAGTAACCTATACCGGCTAAAATATAAATTGGTAGTCCTAATGCTCCGGATAATACAACACCAAAACTTGCACCTATCGCAAATAATGGCGTTACCTCTCCACCGCTAAAACCAACTGCTGTGCATATTACTGTTAACAACAATTTCAAAATAAAATCAAACCTTGTTATTTGACCGGTATCAAAAAAAAGAAAAATTTATTAAATTTGTACCCAATGACGTATACTTAAATTGGGTAATAAAACTAATAATTATAAATAAGAATACCAAAATCCAAGTAATAATTTTATTTATCTTTGTTATTTTTTTAGAAATTTCTGAACAATCACAAACAACATTCCAACTAAAATAAAACATATACTTGCTATTACAATTTTTAAATACATTTCCAAGGTTATATTTTTAAAACTAAAATCAACAAAAACAAAAAACTTTTCTAAACCTAATAAATTTGACACCTTTGTAGCCGTAAAAGAAAATACTACGTAAGATATTAATTCATATAAAAACTCTCTTGTGATTTTTATTTTTCTTCCAGTTATCTCTAAGATAAAAAATAATGCTGCCAACGGTGTTTGAAATAATGCGGAAAATCCACAAATCATACCCAATCTAATTAAATAATTACATTGATCGGCACTAAATTTTTCATCTGCAAAATTTTTCCCAATTGTTCCACCTAGTTGAACCGCAACACCTTCTCTTCCTACACTTACCCCTGTTAAATGAGCAAAAATGTATTTATTACCAATAAAATCGGAAAATACCAGCTTATTTTTTTAATATTTGTCTGTATACCGGTAATTAAATATTTCATTCCTATATTACCGGTTTTAAAATATCTATTACTACGTTTAGTGAATATCAATACAACCGGAGTTAAACAGATTAATTATTGATAATAATTTTTTCCATATTCTATTAAAAATAATAATATTTGACCGAAGTATGAACAAGTTACACTTGTCAAAAAGACAATTATTAATACTCTTATATAAAATTTCAATTAAAATCAATACCCCTTTCCACACTATTAATATTAAATTTTCTAAACCTTGTATATTTCTTTTTTAATTTTTGTACCAAACTACCTAAAAAGTGGAATAAAAAATTTTGATTTTATAAATCAATTTTTCTATTCCACCTTTGAAAATCTATTAAACTTTTTAAAAAGTCGATTAAAATTATATTATTAACGTGTTCTATTTTATCACTTTTAAACCACTTAAATCACTCTTTATTTCTTACTTTTCTTTAATTTTATTTTCTTAGGTTGATCAAAACTAAATCCTTCCCCTATTACATCGTGAACTTCAGTAATAGTTAGAAATGCGTTTGGATCTATTTCATATACCAATGACTTTAATCTACCTATTTCCGTTCTTGCTACAACACAATAACCGATATTCATATCTTGACGTGAGTAACTGCCTTGCCCTTTTAAAAATGTTAAACCACGTTTCATATCTGTATTAATTTTTTCTGTTATTTCGTCTATTTTCTTAGACATTATCATAACACCTTTACCCGGAACTCCACCTTCAACAAAAACATCAATTAACTTAGTGCTAATGTAAACATAAATTAAAGTATATAGAATTGCAGGATAACTTTTTAATGCCATAAAGTTTAGAAGCAAAATTACTCCATCTATTATTTGGATAACTCTACCCACAGAAACACCAAAATGTAACTGAATAATTTTTGCTATAATATCAACACCACCGGTAGTACCACCAAAAACAAAAACAGTGCCTAACCCAACCCCTGCTATAATTCCACCGAAAACAGAAGCTAACAATCTATCTCCGCCAATATCTATTACAACATGATAATTTTCGAAAATATTTATCCAAAGTGTCAACATAATAATACCATAAATCGTATAAATCATTGTTTTTTTATCCAACATTTTATACCCCAATACTAATAACGGAATATTTATCAGCAAAGTCCCATATGATACCGGAAATCCAAAGGCATACCATAAAAATAATGCTATTCCAGCTCCACCGCCTTCTGCAAGATGATTCGGTACATTAAAATGTAAAAGTGCAAAAGAATACACTGCACAACCGAGCATAATAAAAAATAATTCTTTTGCAATTCTTTTTTTATTAACTACCTTTTTTTCTTGTTTCATAACAACCTCCCGAAAATATTAATCTCATCATAATTATATCAATATATTTTTTAAAAAACAATATTCTTCAAAAAATATTTTTGAATTCCCCAAAAAAATCTTATATTTTTTTAGACATTCTCAACATTTTATACTATAATTATATGTATCAATATTGGAGGGATAAGTCATGAATAAAAATTTCATACCGAACTATCTTACCCTTGGAAATATATTTTGTGGTTT
The DNA here is from genome assembly GCF_900120125.1 of Gemella massiliensis. Lineage (NCBI taxonomy): Bacteria > Bacillati > Bacillota > Bacilli > Caryophanales > Gemellaceae > Gemella > Gemella massiliensis. Next base: position 30,976 of record NZ_LT635546.1, on the reverse strand, counting down.
TACTTCTATACTAACCACTATTCACGGGTATTATATATGGTCTAGTGTCTTTATTTTTTTAGCAATGCTTGCTGATAGATACGATGGTATCGTTGCAAGAAAATTAGGTGTTTTTTCTGATCTTGGAAAAGAATTAGATTCTTTATGCGATGTTGTGAGTTTTGGTGTTGCTCCGGCAGTTCTTGTTTTTGAAAAATTTGTAACAACTGATAAACCTTCTATTTCCTTAATGGTTATTGTCGCTGTTATTTGTGGGATTTTTGCATGCTGCGGTGCTTATCGCCTAGCAAGATTCAACGTTACTACGATGAAAAAAGGATTTTATCAAGGTGTCCCTATTACAACGTGCGGAACTATTTTGGCTATTGTATCATTGTTCGGATTACCTAGTATTATAATGCTGATACTTACCCTTTTAGGTTCTTATTTAATGGTAAGTAATATAAAAATTAAAAAAATATAATTTAAAAATTAAACTCAGAAATTAATCTGAGTTTTTAATTTTTATTAAACAAAATCAAACTGTGTGAACAAAATAAAATATACCTATCAGATTTAATTTTACTCCAAGCAACTGCTAATTACTTCAACTAAACCAATCGGATTATCCCATGCCATAGAATGCCCTGCATTAGAAACTGTCTTAACAACAATCCCATTCTTCGGCAACTCCTCTAAATCGTCATTCGGCAATGTTTTTTCTCCAAAAATAAAATATTTCGGTATTGGAAAGCTATAAAACAGTTTTCGCCAAGACACTTCCCTATCACTAACTGCATCTTTTGAAATTTGATATGCTGCTTCCGGTAACCAGTTACGCAAGGTCGCAGCCCACATAGTATTTCTACCACTTTCACATAGCTCTATCAATCCTTTTAGTCTTTTTTTGTAATCTTCTTCTGTATATTGTGCTACTGCCCAACTACTACGCCCTTTTTTTGCAGGATCTAAATTAGGTTCTGTTAAAATAAGTTTTTCTACTTTTTCTTGGCACAAAGAACACAATTCTATTGAAATAGCTCCTCCCAAGCTATGCCCAAAAAGTATAACCTTGTCTAAATTCAAATCTTCCAAAAATTCACTTAAATATTGTGCGTGATTTTTCACATTATATACAAAATCCAGTGGTTTATCACTATATCCGGCTCCCAATAAATCAATTAAAATCTTTCTATACCCTAAAAATTTTTTATTTGCTGCTATCTCAACATAATCAAATGACCCGGCACAACCCATACCATGAATAAATATTATAGGTGTTTGTTCCCCCGGAAAATCATTATACCTAATTTTATAATTTCTATTTCTTAATTGATATTCTTTCATAAGCATATCCACCATACCTTTTTTATTTTATTATATCATTTATTTACCTCTTCTTCATTTACTAAATGGTTATTTCTTTTTTTTTCAGCATATTTATTATATAATCGTATAGATGTTTAAAAAATTACATAAGGAGTTTTCTAATGATATTTACCGAAATTAGTAATGATGAATTAAAAAATTTTCAACAAGAAAATAACGAACGTTATTTATTTTCACAATCCTTTGACTTTGCTAATGTATTAAGAACTAAAAAACAAAATTATAAAATATTAGCTGTTAAAGATAATGATAAGATACTTGCTTATGGAGTATTTATCTATTTTCGATATAAAAAATATTTTTATAAAGTTACAGCACAGCATGGACCAATTATGGATTATTCTAATACAAAATTGGTTAAATTTTATTTTGAACAACTAAAAAAATATTATACAAAAAATCTAAGAGTTTTATGTGTTAGGGTAAATCCATTTTTAAACGAAAAAATTTATGACGATGTTAAATTTATTGAGTATAATGAGGAAGCTATTTCTACAGATAATATTCTAACATCTTTTGATTACAAAGCACTTAACGATGATTTATTTACAAATCCGACATTAGCACCTCGTTGCCTTTACTCAACTGAATTAAATTCAGACTTAACTACAGATAACCTTATAAAAAATATCTCTACAATGGCTAAGCGTTCAATTAACAAAGCTCTTAAAGAAAATATTATTATTAAAGAAATTGATATTTTTGATAACTATTATTCAAAAATATTTGATAATATAAATAAAAATACTGAAAAAAGAATAAATTTCGAAGTAAGAGATAGTACTCACTTCAAAATCTTAAAAAAAATTTTAAAAGACAAACTTCATTTAATGGTTTCTTATTTAGATTGTGATTTACTTATCTCTAACCTAGAGAAAGAGAATTTATCTATTACTAATGATAAAAGCAATTTAGTAGAAAAGTTAAATAGCAAAAAAATAAATAGAGATAAAACTTTAAACAAAATAGCAAAGTTAGAAGAATCTATTGTCTTTAATAATAATAAAATATCAAAAATAACAGACCTTAAAAACATTTATGGAAATATAATTTATCTATCCTGTGCAAGTTTTATTGAATCAAATCAAGATTTTATATACTTTTCCGGTGGTATGATAAAAGAATTATCTAAATTTAACGGTACATATGCTATTATGTATGAAATGATTAAATATGCTATCGAAAGAAATTTTAAGTATTTTAACTTCTATGGTACTTCTAAAGATTTTGACTCTGAAGATGCAACCGATTATAGCGTACTTCAATTCAAACGTAATTTTAACGGTAATATTGAATATTTTATGGATAATTATGAAATTCGTAATGCTATTGGAAAAATTTGGAAAATATAAAATTATAGTAAAAAGAAACAATACTGTCCTAAAAGCCGAAAATTATAATACTATTAGTGGTTAGATATAGTGGCGCATTGATTTAAAATACACTTTAAAAGACTTTCCAAAAATTAATAAAATGTATAGGAGCGACTTGATAAAATCGATTTTTTACGAAATCGCGATTTTGCTCAAGACGCTCCTATTATTTATATATCCACAATATAAAAATACCGACAGTGCAAAAGATATGATTGAATTTTGTTATAATCAAAATTAATATATTTTATCTCCTATTTAATATTCGCTTAAATTTCAATATTAAGACGATCTTTTATGGCTTTAACGGTTTTCTTGTAGTTATCTATAAAGAAAGTATCTATATCGCTATCAAGAATTAAAAGTTTATCTTTAAACCCATCCTGCTCAAGTAATTCAATAAGATGGTTTGTAAAACCGTCACGAATATCTTGACTTGCCATAGTCATATCACGAAAACCGTCATTAACATAAGCTGATTTTGGTGGAATAAGAACAATAAGATCCCATTTTTCTTTTGAGATAGCTACCTTATATGATAATTTAAGTGCTTGATATTCTTCTTCCGAGATAACACCTTTAAGATAGTAATCTACATAAGCCATAGTCACGGTAGCATTAGTATCTACAAATACAATACCTGAGTGGCTACCACTATCAATAACGTTTGAAGTCTGTTCATTCTGATTAGCAAAAAGACGAATATAATCATTGGTATCCAATTCATCATCACGAACATTATAAACTTCCTGATAATGTCGTGCATATTCAAGAGAGATTGGAGCATTAAAAACACGCCCAAGATCTTTTATAAGTGTTGTTTTCCCACCTGATGCAGAACCTACAACCAGCACTTTTTTTGTAAAATGGCGTCGAAAAGGCTTAGTAATATAACGCCAATATACGAGGGGATTTTTTCGAATTTCAGTTCCGGATACCGGAACTAAAGTACGATCAATAATTGTAATTGCTACTTCTTTTTCTCTAATTTCGTCAAAATCATTAATTTGATCCCTATCAACACGATATTCATTAGCAAATACTTTCTTAAAATAACTAAGCAAAGGTTTTTGGTAATCTTCTTCTCCAATATAAAATGTCATTTTTTCAAATTGATAATCCGTATTATCTTTAATAAGTTTATGAAGAGTTTTAAGCCAAGGTTCCCAGCCGTTTGGATAAGCTAACATACCTTCTTCATCGAGTTTATCTACTACAAGTTCATCATCATGAAAAACTTCTCGAACATAACGAAAACGGCGATTAAGATGAAGACCGTCACGTGTTCCGCGATCTTCTTCAGTATTTGTTCCCGAAACAATAATCAAAACACCATCATTTTCCCGTTTCGCCTTTGTTATAAAATCTACATGTCCTGTGTGCATTGGGGCAAAAGTTCCAAATACTACTGCTAATTTTTTTATTTTTAATAATTTATGCTTCATTTTTTACATTCCTCTTAACATACTTTTAATAAATTCCATAAATTGATTTATATTTCAAAAGTTTATTGATAATTTTCTCTAAATCCTTTTGTAAAAGTTTAATTCCATTTTTTATTATAAAACACCCCTAAAGTTAATTCTTTTCTTAATATAACTTTTGAGGTAATTTATATTTTTAGGTATTTCTTTCTAAAATAAGAATATTTATATTTATTATAATACATTTTTCATTATCTTAATCAAAACTTTATATTGGATACAAATTATAGTTTCCTTACACTAACTATATTTTTATAACCTATACGAATGTTCTTTGAAATTCCCCATAATTGTATTAACAGCCGTTACCGTAATAAAAGCATTCGGGCAATTTCGTGCTACTAATTTTTTCAGTTGATACATTTCATTTTGTTGTATAACGACTATAATCATACGTTTTTTCATATGACTATATCCCCCTTCAACATCAAGAACTGTTGAACCTCGATGTAATTGATAATTAATAATCTCTACCATTTTCTCCGGACAATCACAAATAATTGTACATTGAATATAAGCTGAAAATAACTTTTGAACACCTTTCATCGTTTGATTTCTTACAAAGCTCATCACCAAAGCATACATTACATATTTAATATCAAAGAAAATCCAAACTATTAAATAAATTGTAATATCTTGTATTAGAAAGACTGTCGGTAAGTTGACTTTTGTTTTTCTTGATAAAAACTTACCTGTTATATCCGTCCCTCCGGTTGAAGCACCACCGACTAATAAACAGCACATTGCAAGCCCTGAGATAATTCCACTAAATATTGCCGCTACCAAAGAATCTCCCAAGTAAACCGGTGTGATAAAATGAGGTAAATTATTTATTAAAAATGATGAAACGCTAATTACTAATCCTGTGAGTAAGATAAATCTTCTACTAATATATTTATACCCTATATAAAATAACGGTAAATTAAATAAAAATTGTGCCGTCCCTATTTTTATTCCTATTAATTTATTCAGAACTAAACTAAGTCCCAATGCACCTCCGGCACCAATGTTATTTGCCGGTATAAGTATCCCTGCATAAATTGAAAATAAAAATGTTCCCAGTATTAAAAGAAAAATATTTTTCAAACTCTTATGTTTATTTGTTTCATAAATTACATTCGACAACATCATAGTAACTATTCCTTATTTTTAATTTTTTAGCTTCTTTTATTGTAATACAAAATAAAAAAAAATCAAGAGATACGAAAATAGAAATTTACAATTTTAATTATTGTAATTTTGTGTTAAAATTTAAGTAATAAGTTTATAAAATTGTATTAATAGTAAATAAGGAGAGCAATAATGATTAAGCTGTACAACACTTTAACCAGACAAAAAGAAATGCTAAATACCATTGAAGAAGGGAAAATAAAAATGTATGTCTGTGGTCCTACGGTTTACAACTATATTCACATCGGTAACGCCCGCCCTATTATTGTTTTTGATGTTGTTAGAAAATATTTAGAACATAGTGGTTACACTGTTGACTTCATTTCTAACTTTACTGATGTTGATGACAAAATTATTAAAGCAAGCCATGAGGAAAATATTTCAACAACTGAACTAACCGATAAGTATATCAAAGCCTTTTTCAAAGATTACGACGCTTTAGGATGTAAACGTGCTACTAAAAATCCACGTGTAACTGAATACATGAATGAAATTATCACTTTTATTAAACAACTTGTTGATGAGGGATTTGCCTATGAATCAAAGGGAGATGTCTATTTTAGAACACGTAAAAAAGAAGATTATGGAAAATTGAGTAAACAATCTATTGATGACCTTATTAGCGGTGCTAGAATTGAAGTGGGTGAACACAAAGAAGATCCTCTTGATTTCGCATTATGGAAAAAAGCAAAGCCCGGAGAAATAAAATGGGAGAGCCCATTTGGTGAAGGACGCCCCGGTTGGCATATTGAATGTTCTGTTATGGCAAAAGAGACTTTAGGAGCTACCATTGATATTCATGCAGGAGGACAGGATTTAACTTTTCCTCATCACGAAAATGAAATCGCTCAATCTGAGTGCCATAATCATGCACCTTTCGCTAATTACTGGATGCATAATGCTTTTATTAATATAGACAATGTTAAAATGAGTAAATCACTTGGTAACTTCCGACTTGTTAAAGACATTATTTCCGAAATTGATCCGATGGTACTGCGTTTATTTATGTTGAGTGTTCACTATCGTACTCCAATTAACTACACAAATGAAAACATTGAGTTAGCCCGAATTAATTTTGAAAAATTAAGAACAGCTTATCATAACTTACAATTTAGACTAAACAATGAAATGTCTATTGAACAGCTGGATAATTCTGTTATAAATGCTATAAATCATGAACTTGAACAATTTGAAATATATATGCAAGACGATTTTAACACTGCAAATGCTCTATCATCGTGGTATGAAATTGTAAGAATTAGCAACTCTTATACTGCACAAGATAATGTCAATAAAGAAACGCTTGAACTTATAAATGCCGCTTTTGAAACTTATAGCAGCATTTTAGGTATTAATGTAAAAGAAAATAGCAACATCAACAGCGTTTATATTGAACAACTAATTGAACAGCGTGAACAGGCACGTAAAAACAAAGATTTTTCACTTGCGGATAAAATCCGTGATGATTTAAAAAAACAAGGAATTGTATTAGAAGATACAAAACAAGGAGTCAGATGGAAAAAGCAATAACATTTAAATTTACCGAAAAAAACTTTGATAATCCAAAACAAATGCAGGCACTTACCCTTGCTTATATCGGTGATAGTATTTATGATATTATAAGTCGGGAGTATATCATGAAATATCATCTTGGTAAAATAAATGATCTTCATCATACAGTGTCAACCATCGTTTCAGCTCGGGCACAAGCCGGATTTATGATATATTTATTAGAAGAAAATTTTTTAACGGAAGAAGAAAAAAAAATTTACAATCGTGCTAAAAATCAAAAAAATAACTCTAAAGCAAAAAATGCAAGCATTATGGAATATAAACTAGCCACCGGTTTAGAAGCTGTTTTTGGTTATTTGTATTTAGAAAAAAACTTTGAAAGATTGGAGGAGATGTTTAATCACATCATTAAATTTTATGAAAAAAAACAATAAACACTATAAAGAATTACGTCAAAAAAATAAATCTCAATACAAATTTCAAAACGATGACATTGAAATTGATAAAGAGGTAATAGCTGGACGTAATGCAATACTCGAAGCAATAAAATCGGGACGTGAAATTAATAAAATACTTTTTCAAGAAGGTATTGAAAAAGGACGTTTAAAATCTATTTTCACTATTGCAAATGAAAAAAAAATCATTTGTCAAGAAGTTCCAAAGCGTAAACTTGATAATTCAACTACCGAACGACATCAGGGAGTTATCGCTTACGTTGCACCATATAATTATTTTGAACTCGACGAAGTAATAAGCACTTTGGATATTGATAAAAATACTACATTACTAATCTTAGATCACATTGAAGACCCTCATAATCTCGGTGCAATTATTCGTTCCGCTGAAGCATGCGGTGTTAAGGCGGTTATTATTCCGAAACGTCGTGCTGCCGTCATTAGTCAAACAGCTGTTAAAGCCTCAGCCGGTGCTATTGAGTATATACCGGTAATACGTGTACCAAATCTAACCGATACAATTAAAAAACTTAAACAAGTCGGTTTTTGGATTGCAGGGACAACACTTTCAGAACGTTCTGAAAATTATACCAAAATTGCTAAAGATGTACCGCTAGCCATTGTTATTGGTAATGAGGGTACAGGTATAAGTAAGGTAATTGCTGATGAATGTGATTTCTTATACCATTTACCGATGCTTGGGAAAATACAAAGTCTTAATGCATCTGTTGCCGCCGGTATAGTGATGTATGAAAGAATAAAAGATAATTAGGAGGATAAACTATGATACTTTTTATTGATTACAACGATATAGACAATTTTTTAACAAAATTCAAAAAAACAACTGAAACTGAAGTTATTAAAATAAAACCTATTCCCAATACTCCAACAAAGATTACAAGCAGTAAGTTTGGCGGTGTTTTTTACCTACCAAAAAATGCAGAAATTCCCACTAATAATAAAGGTGAACAGTTAACATTTCTTGCCCAAATAAATTGTGAAGAATTACCGAAAAATAATATTTATCCAAAAAATGGTATTATGCAATTTTGGATTTACGGTGGAAGTCCTGATTTAGGTGCGGATTTTGAAGTTGACTATAACAACATTAATTCTAATACTAATAAACGGGTACTTTATTATCCGAATATTACAGAGCATTATAGCGAAGATGAAATAACTACATTATATCAACCAAAAAATTTTGAAGAAGAAACCGGAAATACTACGTTAACTCCACTGATGAAAGGTTCTCCTTTTGCATTATCATTTGAATTAGACAAACAATCTATGACACCGACAGATCACCACTTCGATGCTCATTTTGTTAAAGAATGGAACAAAAGATTTCCATCTTTTAAAATAGAGTTAGATTGGACAGGGTTATACGTATATGATGAAGAACTTTATGATTATATAGAAGAACAATTTAACGAAAATTTCTCTGCTGCTCAAATAGGCGGCTTCCCCTCATTTACTCAATGGGATCCACGTTTTAAAGATGAATTTAAAGATTATAATATTTTATTGCTTCAAATTAATTCATATAATAGTCCTGAATGTGAAATTATGTGGGGAGATTGTGGTATAGGTAATTTCTTTATTACCAAGAAACAATTAAAAAAACTGGATTTTTCTAAAATTCTTTATACTTGGGATTGCTATTAAACAACTTTATTATTTTAAGAAAGGAGAGATAACATGAAAAAACAATACTTATTTATTGATGGATATAATCTTCTTTTTCGCATGAAAGAATATGATTTAATAAAAAGTTCTACATTCCCTACTGAACGTGATATACTTATTGATATATTGAAAGAATATTCAAGTGGCAATAACTATATTGTTTACTGCATCTTTGACGCATATTTAACTCGTTCCAAAGAATATATTAAAGAAGAAGCACCAATTAATATCGTCTACACTAAAACCGGTGAAAAGGCGGATCAATGGATAGAACGTAAAACACGTGAACTTCGTATTGAGCATTTCGTTGATATTATTGTTGTTAGTGATGACCACGATGAACGTGATACAACGCTTGGTTACGGTGCAATATTACGTGATTGCCATCGTTTTATTAAAGACTTAAAAGAACGTAAGCAAAATGTTTCTCGCCTTTCTAAAAAACATAATAAAAACAAATTAAGAAATCGTCATATTCGTATGAGCGATAGAGACAGAAAAAAATTAGAAAATTTTCTTATTAATGGTGATAAACTGTAACAAAATCGAAAGTAAAATAAATCAAAATTTTAAAAAAATTGATTTTATAATTTTACTTTCGATTTTTAAATTAAATTTTATATTTAGCTCTCCGGTTTTAAATAAATTATTAGTTTTTATTTGTTAAGTTGAATTTATTATATTCCTTTATTCATACTGTTAATAATCTAATATTAGTATTATTTTCATATTCTCAATATAATTTCAGAAAAAATATTTCTTTTAACAAATAAACACTCTACTCCCGGTTTTTAAACTTAAAAAAGCCAAAATTCAGTTACATTATGCTTTTCCTATATTATCTCATAGTTACAAATTCTTCTGAACCTGTTGGATGAATTGCGACTGTATCATCAAAATCTTTTTTTGTCGCTCCCATTTTTATAGCTACAGCAAAGCCTTGAATCATTTCATCAACACCAAAACCGATACCATGCAGACCGACAATTTTTTCTTCTGCACCAACTGTTACAAGTTTCATTGTACTTGGTTGACGATTATTCGTAACTGCTGAATACATTGGTGTAAATGATGATTTATATACTTTAACATTTTGTTTACCAAATTCTTTTAATGCTTTTTCTTCTGTATAACCTATTGCGGCGATTGGAGGATGCGAAAAGATAACCGTTGCTACATTGTTATAATCTAAATATTCATTTACTTTACCGTTAAATAGTCGCTCTGACAAACGTCGACCCGCCGCTACCGCTACCGGAGTAAGTGCAAGGCGTCCGGTTACATCACCTACTGCATAAATTCCTTCAACATTCGTATTTTGATATTTATCTGTTTCAATAAAACCACGTTCATTTAACCCAACTCCAGCCGCTTCTAAATTTAAGCCTTGTGTTAACGGACTTCTTCCAATAGCCCACACCAGTAAGTCTACTGTTGTTTGTCTATCATCTTCTAATATTAATGTTAAACTATTATCGGAATTTTTCACTACTTTTTTCGGTATAGCATGAGTATGCAGAGTTGGTCCCTCTTTTTCCATAACTTTTACCAATGTATCAACTATATCTTTATCAAATGTTCTCAGCGGTGAATGCTTTCTCACAAATAAGTGTGTGTTAACGCCTAGACCATTAAATACACCGGCTAATTCTACAGCAATATATCCTGCACCGACCACAGCGATACGTTTCGGTAATTGTTTCAATGCAAATACTTCATTCGAAGTTATTCCATATTCCGCACCCTCAATATTAGGAATAGTCGGTTTCCCTCCTGTTGCAATTAGAATATGATTAGCTGAATATTGTTCACCGTTCACTTCTACAGTATTTTTGTTTATAAATTTAGCAGATCCTTTAATTACGTCCACATTATTATTGCTTAATCCACGTTCATAAGAACCATGTATTCTATCAATATAAGCACTGCGGCTATCTACTAATTTTTCAAAATTAAATTCTAAATTATCAAATGTAAAACCGTAATCTGCTGCGTATAATTTTAGACTTTCTGATATTTGAGAAGCGTGCCACATCACTTTTTTAGGTACGCAACCGACGTTAACACATGTCCCTCCCAATTCGCCTCGTTCAATTAACAAAGTTTTTTTCCCATACATTGCAGCACGATTAATTGAAGCAATTCCTCCACTTCCGCCACCGATTGCAATATAATCATAGTGTTTTACCATATATTTTCCCCTTGTAAAAATTTCAATATATTATTTTACAAACATTGCTATTAGACTTGTTGCTGTTTTTAGTGGTGGAATACTGGCTTCACCTGAGATTATAAGCTCAGGTGAACCTTAAGAAATCCACTGCGTAGCAGTTAGTTCTTAAGGTTGCCACACCACTATAGAATCAGCAACAAATAATATTTTGTATATAAATATATAATATTTTTTACACTCTTTCTTATAAAATTAATACTTAATGCTTTCTGTAAGTATATTATGCACTATTGAAATATTTTTTTCAATAGAAGTGCTTAGGGGAAAAATCATAATTCTTCAAAGTATTTTTTCAAAATAGTGGTTTCTATCTATTTTCTACTATCATTTAGCTAAATCATTTTACGTGATAATGTTATTACTTAATAGTATAATCTTAATTATATAATACTGCGAGGTGATATGATGTTTGACTATATAGAATATTTAAAAACTATTGAAGAATTTAAGACAGCTAAAGAAAATAACGAAAAAGTAGTTTTTGTTTTTTCTGCAAATTGGTGTCCGGATTGCCTAATATTGGATAAATTTTTTGAAGAAACTATAAATAAATTTCCTGATATAAAATTTATCTACATTGATAGAGATAAATTCCCGGAAATTATTCAAACACTGAATATTTTTGGAATTCCATCATTTGTCGCTTATAAAAATAATAAAGAAGTTGCTAGATTTGTTTCAAAAATAGCAAAAACTCAAAATGAAGTTGAAAACTTCTTATTAAAAATTTAACTTTTTCCATAAACAAAATCTACATAATAAATCGTTTTGCTTTCTGCTGACAAAAAGTAACTTACAGAATTTATGTCACAATGCCAAAATCTAAAAAAAAAAAAAAGAGTTATCTCGATTTAACTTTAAATTCCGATAACTCTTTTTAGTTTTATACTGATATTTTATTTTTATTGTCTATATAATCAAGAAATTTTTCAAATAATTGCTCCATCTCTTCATATGTGTTAAGATGGTTAAGTTCTTTTTTTACCTTTGTTCCACCTTTAATACCTTTCATATAATAAGAGGCATGTTTTCTCATTTCATGTACTGCCACTTTTTCCGGTTTAATTTCCATAAGTCTTCTTAGATGTAGTAAACAAACATCTATTTTTTCTCGTGGGGTTGGCTCAGGTGTTAATTCTCCCGTTTCTAAATACTTCACCGTTCTATAAAGCATCCATGGATTACCCAATGCTGCTCGTCCTATCATCACTGCATCACAACCCGTTTCATCAAGCATTTTTTTTGCAAGTTCCGGACTTGTTACATCTCCATTACCGATAACAGGAACTGTTAATTCTTTTTTCACATCACGAATAACATCCCAATTTGCTTTCCCGCTATACATTTGTACCTTTGTTCTCCCATGAATTGCTATTGAAGAAGCTCCGGCACGTTCTGCATTTTTTGCATTATCCATCACATAGATATGCTCATCGTCCCAACCCATACGCATTTTTACCGTTACGGGTTTTTCCACTGCATCTACTATTCGTGAAATCACTTCATAAACTTTAGCAGGATTTAATAATAATTTACTTCCTGCATCCGACTTTGTTATCTTCGGAACAGGACAACCCATATTTATATCAATAATATCGGCTTGAGTATTTTTATCAACATATTTTGCAGCTTCTACCATACTATCTATATCTCCGCCGAAAATTTGAAGGCTAAGCGGATGTTCTCGTGGATCAATATGTAACATATTCATTGTTTTTTGATTATTAAATAAAATTGCTTTATCACTCACCATCTCAGCACATACTAATCCGGCACCAAACTCTTTTGCTGTTAATCTGAATGCCGCATTACATACCCCTGCCATTGGAGCAAGTACCACTCTGTTCGGTATTTCTACTTCTCTTATTTTAAACATCAGTTATCCTTTCACTTACAATTTTTTATACACCTTAATCTGACTATCAAGTTTATCTAAAGAATTTTTTACACTCTTATTATTTATTAATATATCACCGCATATTTCTAAAATTGGTAACAAAACAAAGTTTCTCTCGTGTAAATACTTATGTGGAACTATTAACTTTTCATCATTAAAAACTTTTCCATTAAATTCTATAATATCTATGTCTATCGTTCTATCGCCCCAATGTTCTTTTCTCACTCTGCCAAGATTGTGTTCTATTTGTTGAATATTTTCAAGCAACTTATATGCTGATTTTTTATATTCAACAACGATACACATATTTAAAAAATTATTAGTAGCAACGCCACCCCATGCAGAAGTTTCATAAATGCTGCTACTTTTTTTAATTTTTATACCGATTTTTTTCATTTTTTCTAATGCCGAAATTAAATACTGTTCTCTCGGCTCCAAATTTGTACCCAACGCTAAAATTATCATAATAAATTATCAAACTCCACACGTGTTATAGTTAACTTAGTACCACATTTATCAAAAGAATACTTTAATGGAGCGTTAGGTTTATTTATTTCTAATTTGATCGCTGTAACTTCAGAAAATTTATTAAAAATATTTTTAACAATTTCTCCTGTCAATCGTTCCAATAAATTAAATGTATTTTCTGTTGCTGTCTTTATCACTATATCCGCTATACTTGCATAACTTATACTATCATTCATATCATCACTGAATAACGCCTTAGTATAATTTACATCACATTCAACATCAAAAATAAATTTTTGTCCCAATTTATTTTCTTCATTAAATAAACCGTGATAAGCAAATACTTCTAAATTTTTTATAAATAATTTTGACTGCATATAACACTCCTTAAAACTTCATTACATAACTACAAAATTTTACCATATTTTCAATTTTTTCTCTATTAAAGTGAATTCTCATTTTCTATCAAATCTTTAAAATAAATATTTTAGAACAAAACACTAGATAAATTCCTATAGCATTATCTAGTGTGTTATCTTAAGTAGTAAAGCGGTCCTAATATTCTTCTAATATTTTCTGTAGATTCCAATTCAAGAATTAGTGCTTCATCTATACTTTTTATTTTAGAACTTGTTATTATATCATCTACCGTTTTTGAAAACAGACTAAATTCAAATATCGGAGTAATTTTCAAATCGGAGGTTGGGACAATATTATACAATTCTTTTTCGGCAATTTTTTCTCCGGCAAAAATTTCCTTATAACCACTTTCTGTACTAATTTTAACATTTTTATTTGCTGTAAAATAGGATAAATTATAATGGCTTTTAGGTAATACCAAGATTTTGTTATCTTTTGTTGCCATCCCTATACTATCAAATTCATCTACTTTTAAAATATTTTGATTTGCTTTTGATAATTCTACTGAACCGGTTTGAGTTTTTAAAAATTCTATATTGAATATTTTCCTATAAATTGCTGTAAATTCAAGATTTTTCCCTTTTTCAGCTATTACAGCTCCCAGTTCATTAGTCTGCAATAATTTATTTTTAGACACTTGAATTTTATTTGAATTTTCATCTAATACAGTATAATCTCTATTGGCTTGCCAACCTAAAAATTCTCGTTCAGTTTCTCCTGTTGCTGTTGGAAGATTAACTGCACTGTCTATTCGAGAATTATAAAGAACTTCTTGCCCGTCTGATAAGAATTTATCAATTCCTTTTCCGATAAATTTCACATTAACCCATTCTTCTTCTATTTTTTTAAAGTAGATCTCTAAAACAATATCTTTATCAATATATGAAGATTCGTCGACTACTTTTTTATTTATTCTAAATACTACTTTATAACCGGAATTCGGTTTTACCTTTTCTCTTAATTTCTTTAAAAGATCTCCTATTTTTTTTGTTTGACTCCATTTAATATCCGCATCTTTTATATCATCCGACACTTTTCCAAAACGTTTATTATAATCATCTTGTCTTACACTTACTATATTAGTATTTTCCTCATAATTAGCCTTTATAACTATACTTTCATCAACAGTTTCATCAGCTAATGATGTAATATCTTTTATTTTTTCACCATTTTTTTTATATAAACTATAGCTTACAATATGATACTTTTCCTTATAAAAAAAGCTATTATTTATTTTTTCCAACTTTTCTCCGGTAACTAAGTTTTGTTCTTTAGTGCTTTTTCCGTTATCTAATATCAACTTAGTATTAAATTTTGCTTTTATAGTAATATTATTCGTTATTTCATCGTCATTGGAAGTATTGACTTCTTTGTCATCTAAATAATAACCGCGAAAAGTATAATTACCATTTTTCTCAAAATTATTTTTTAAATTATTGTTTTTAAAAAACTCTGATAACGGTGTATTTTTCTTAGCAGAATATTCTTTGTTTTCATTTTTATACTCTGTTGGAAATTCTACTTTTACGTTTCTCCAATTATCCTTATTTTTCACCAAATTTATCACTATCTTCTCAGCATTATAAGGAATAGTCAAAATATTACCGTTCAAAAGAGTTTCTTTGTCATCTACTACTACCTTAGCATTGTTGTAAGTATAATATTTGTCCGTTCTATAGTGCTGTTGCAATTCATAAGGATTTATCTGTATCTCATCTTTGGTTGGTAGATTTATTAAAGTTATATTTTTATTTTTTACAGTTTTTTCATCTTCCATAACGGCTAAATGTATAGTTTTTTTTGTATAGTAATAATCACTTGATTTAGAATACTTTACTTCTCCAATATTTCCATTATTATCAATATTAAAACTCATTACTTTAAGAAAAAATTTTGTATTCGGCTTTAATTTATTTAGTAAATTGTGATCTTTTATTTTTCCGGTTCCAGTTTTATTGATTGCTATTCTAAATAATTCCGTTGGATTTTTCTCATCACCTGATGAATAAAAAATTAGATAATTGTACGAATTTTTATTATAATCTAATAACTCTGCTGTATAGTCTAACTCATCTGTTATTTGTGTTGTTATATTAGTATTTATTTTAGGAGGAGAATATTTCAAAGTTTTTTGAAATATATCAGTATCAAAAATATTTTTTTTCAGCATAGTATCTAAAACACTGGTATTATAATCTGTATAAAAATCAGCATGCACTGTTTCACTATTTATACTTGCAAATCCTAAACATACCAAACAAGGTAATATTAACTTATACTTCATTATTCTCCTCCTTTCATAATTATGGACAACTACTATTATATTACCTAAAAAATTTCACGTCAATTATTATACAGAAAAATATTAAAATCTAGTTAAATGCGATTTAGATTTGTTAAATTAACAACTACTTCGTATATGTAAAACGACATTAATTATAAGAAAATTAAGAACTATTGTTATTATTAATAAAAACGGCATTCTCTCTATTTATGCGCCTTGGTGTCTTGATTATGTTATTTATGAAAATAAAAAAATACAGAAGATATTTTTGTATAGATAGCGGTGTGTCACACTCTTAAATAATCATCGTGTAAAATCGGTTTGTAATATATTTTATTCACGGGAATTCTCATAACAAACAGAGCCAACAATATAAGATTTTATATCTTACATTATTAGCTCTGTTTCTTTGTGTTCGGTTCTTTAATTCAATATCTTTTCTCAACTTTATTAAAATTTTACTTTTGTATATAGAACATGGCAACCATACTATCACGTTCTATCACTACCTTCAACATCTTAACTTACAAATCAATTTCTTCAAAATCCTTTATAGCTTTCTGATATGAAAACCATGTACACAATATAAATGTAATGACACCAATTACAAATATGACAACTTGAGGTATACTTAAATTTGAAGGTTCATTCAAACTTTCTAAACCGGGGATATGATGTAACACTTCCCCTATGACTACTACAATAAAACTAACTATACAGAATATTATAAAAGGTTTCCAAATTTTGTAAGCTGTCTTAAAAAAGCCTGCGAGAAAAATACTGTTAAATATTGCAAATATAATTATTACATATCCAAGATAAGCAACATTTGCATTCATCAATTCTTTTATAGCATAAGGAGCAACGTTACTTGAAACTTTCATCCTAATAATCGTTAGTAGTGTGCATAGGACAAAAGCTATAAATTCGATAAATAAAACAAATAGATATTTAGCTGTAACCACATCTTGTTTCTTAACCGGTAACATTACCGTATATGTAATATCATCGTATTCTCGAATCTGCTGGTAAGTATGAAAAATACCAAGACAGATAAAAAATGTACCAACAAGAATAGGGTATCTTGGAATCATTGTCATAGCTGAAAAAACGATAAACCAATAACTCAAAGGATTTGCTGCCAGCTTTATTTCTTTATAAAAAAGTTTTTTCATCACAAATTCACCTCTTCTCTTTCAATATGTGCCATAATATCTTCAAGTGTCGGTGTACCACCTATTTCCTCGGTATAATGACGAATAAATTCTTCTTTCTTCGTTGATAAAAGTAATTCTCCGTTTTTAATATAGGTAATAGTATTCGCACATTTTTCTAAATCACTAGTGATATGAGTAGAAAATAAAATTGCTACACCTTTAGCGGCAAGCTTTCGAAAAATTTCATTCATTTCATCTCTGGATACCGGATCAAGCCCGCTTGTAGGCTCATCCAAAATCAAAAGTTTAGCATGATGAGAAAGAGCCAAAGTAAGGTAAAATTTCACTTTCATACCCTCAGAAAGTTCCATAATCTTCTTATTTTCGTCAAGCTTAAATGCGGTAAGATAATGACGATACGCCTCATCATCCCAATTATCATAGAAAATACAAGTAATGGCTACAATATCTTTTAATTTTTTCCTTTTATAATAATCTATTCCACCTACTGCATAACCGATCTGTTGTTTAATTTCATCCTCATTATCCAGATAGTCCATTCCAAGAATACGAACGCTACCTGCATTAGGATGTACAAGATTTAAAATAGACTTAAGTGCTGTTGTCTTCCCCGCGCCATTTCTACCTATAAATCCCATAACCTCACCAGCTTCAATACGAAAACTGGTAGGTTTTAATTCAAAAGCTGAATAAATTTTTGTAAGTCCATTTACTTCCAAAATATATTCCATATCATTCACCCTCTTTCTCTTCAAAAGCTGCTTCCATCAAATGTGCAAACGCTCCTTTTGGTGGTATAGCAATACCTCGTTTTTCATCGCCAAGAAGTAAAATTGTATCACCGGGTTTTATATCAAATACTTCCCGTGCCTGTTTAGGTATTACTATCTGACCTTTTTCTCCAACTGTAGCTATCCAAGCATGTTTTCCCTTTGGTGCTTTCATGATAATTAATCTCCTTTTTTGGTATGATTTGTATAACTTGTATGATTTATATAACTTATTATACTATGTAATCTCAAAAAATACAAGCACCGATGTTATAACATAAAACTCGCTACCGTTACACCCAATACGAATAAATCTAATTCTATTTTTTAGTTTTATAAGTAGAAAAATTAAGATTTCTATTCACATTATAAGTCAATAGAAAAGAAATTTTTAAGTTTGAAAACTATTTATTAATCCTTCTATTTCCATAATTGGGTTGTTCTTGAAAAAAGGGGTGTATAATAAAAAATAGTAGCGTAGCAGTCATTAAAACTACTACACTATCCTAAGTTTAACTTTTTGAGGTCAGATGCAACACATTTGACACAGAACCTTATTATACAGCCAATAAAGAAACTCCCAACTTTTTAATTGAGAGTTTCTTTACCGTCATTCAATCATTATTTTGTTGTTGCACTTTCTTCTGCACCAATAGCAGCTTTAGCAGCCGCTATACGCGCAATAATTACACGATAAGGTGAGCAAGATACATAACCAAGCCCAATTTTTGAACATAGTAAAATTGATTTTTCATCTCCACCGTGTTCACCACAAATACCAAGTTTGATATTAGGTTTAGTTTGTCTTGCTTTGTTTACTGCAATTTCCATTAATTGTAGAACTCCGCTTTCATCTAAGTGAACGAACGGATCAGATTCTAAGATATTTTTCTTTTTATAAATATCTATAAATTTCTCGGCGTCATCACGAGAATATCCAAATGTTAATTGAGTTAGGTCATTTGTACCAAAACTGAAGAAATCTGCATGTTTTGCAACTTTATCTGCAATTAAACAAGCACGTGGTATTTCAATCATTGTTCCAACTTTGTAATTGAAATCTGTACCATATAAATGAATTTCTTTTTCCACTAACTCAACAATTTTTTCACGTAAATCAGAAATTTCTTTTTCTAATCCTACTAACGGAATCATAATTTCAACCGTTACTTCATGACCGTCTTTTCTTGCTCTAATTGCTGCTGCACTAATTGCTTTTGCTTGCATTAAGTATATTTCCGGATATGTCATACCTAAACGACAACCACGGTGACCCATCATCGGGTTAAATTCTGCAATACTTTTTATTTTTGCATTCAGTTGTGCTACTGTTACCCCAATTTCTTCGGCAATAACTTCTATTGTTTTATCATCTTTTGGTAAAAATTCATGTAGCGGTGGATCTAATAAACGAATATTTACTGATTTTCCGTCTGCTGCTTTAAATATTTTGTAAAAATCTTCACTTTGAATTGGTTGAAGACGATCCAAGAATTTCACACGTTCTTGTGTATCGGCAGCAAGAATCATTTTTCTTACTAAACTAATACGATCTTCTTCAAAGAACATATGTTCGGTTCTACATAATCCAACCCCTTCAGCTCCGAAATCAAAAGCAACTTTTGCATCTGTTTCATTATCAGCATTAGCAAATACACGCATTTCTCGAATTTCATCTGCCCAACTTAATAATTTTTTGAAACGTTCACTGAATTGTGCTTCTACTTTTTCTACTTCGCCTGAATATACTTTACCGCTACTTCCGTCTACCGAAATTACATCACCTTCATTCAACACTTCATCTGATACTCGTAGTGTTTTATCCTTATAATCTATAATCATATTTTGGCAACCGCAGACACAACATTTACCCATACCACGAGCTACTACCGCAGCATGTGATGTCATACCTCCACGTAATGTAACGATAGCTTGAGAACTTACCATTCCCTCAATATCTTCCGGTGATGTTTCTTCTCTTACCAATATTACCGGATATTTTTTCGCAGCTTCAACAGCTTCTTCCGCTGAAAAATAAATATGTCCTGTAGCAGCACCGGGTGAAGCTGCTAATCCTTGCGTTAATTGTTTTGCATTTTTTAAAGATTTTTCTTCAAATGTTGCATGTAATAATTTATTTACTTCATCAGAACCTATTCGTAAAATAGCCTCTTCTTTGGTAATAACGCCTTCTTCTACCAATGAAACAGCAACTTCTACTACAGCGTTCGGTGTTCTTTTAGCATTACGTGTTTGTAAAATATAAAGTTTTCCATCCTCAATAGTAAACTCAATATCTTGCATATCTTTGTAATGTTTTTCTAATTTTTTAGAAATATCTACAAACTCCTTATATAAATTCGGCATATCTTCTTCAAGAACACTTATATTTTTCGGTGTTCTAATACCTGCAACAACATCTTCACCTTGAGCATTAATTAAATATTCACCAAATAATTCATCTTCTCCGGTTACCGGATTTCTACTAAATGATACCCCAGTACCACAATTTTCTCCCATGTTACCAAATACCATAGCTTGAATATTAACCGCTGTTCCCAATTTATCGCTAATACTGTGTAAACGTCTGTACACTTTAGCACGGTTGTTATTCCATGATTTAAATACCGCTTCAACCGCAAGCATTAGTTGTTCTTTTACACTCATCGGAAATTCTTTTCCGGTTTCCTTTTTGTAAATAGCTTTAAACTCTTCTACTACTTTGAACAAATCTTTTTCATTCATATCGCTATCTTGTTCATAACCATTTTCTTGTTTTACACGTGTTAACACTTCTTCAAATTTATACTTTTCTACACCCATTACCACGTCAGAAAACATTTGAATAAAGCGACGATAGCTGTCGTATGCAAAACGATAATTATTATTTTTCTTAGCTAATACTATAGTTGTTTCATCATTTAAACCAAGGTTCAAAATTGTATCCATCATACCCGGCATTGAATAAACTGCTCCACTTCTTACTGATACTAATAGCGGATTTTCAAGGCTTCCTAACTTTTTGCCGATTTCTTTTTCCAGTATTTCTAATTGCTCATTAATTTGTTTTAAAATTTCAGGTTTAATACGTTCCCCATTTTCATAATAGCTATTACAACTTTCCGTAGTAATAGTGAACCCCGGCGGTACATTAATTCCAAGAGATTTCATCTCTGCAAGGTTTGCACCTTTTCCTCCTAATAAAGAACGCATATCTTTATTACCTTCGCTAAAATTATATACATATTTTTTTGTCATGGTCTTCCCCCCCATATTTTTGTTTAAACTTACTTTTTATATTTCTAATCCGCGTTCTCTCATTATATTAATAACAAGCTCCGCGGTCTCCTCTATTGCCTTGTTTTGAACATCAATAACAGGGCAACCCATTTTCTCCATTATATTCATTGCGTATTCCAATTCTTCAAAAATTTGAACTTCATCGGTATAATCTGTTCCATGATCTACACCTAACGCTTTTAAACGTTCTCCCCGCAATTTATTTAACTGTTCTACAGAATTTGTTAAACCAATAATTTTTCTTTTAACCTCGTATAATTGTTCCGGTAAAATTAAATCCTGAACAATAGGTACGTTCATTACCTTAATGTTTCTATTAGCTAAATATAAACTAAGTGGTGTCTTAGATGTTCTTGATACGCCAAGAATAATTATATCCGCTTCTTTTAATCCGTTAATATCTTTTCCATCATCATACTTAACGGCAAATTCCAACGCATCTACACGTTTAAAGTATTCTGCTCCCATTTTTCTTATTAACCCCGGATTATTTTCCGGTTTAACTTTTAATTTTTCTTCAAAAATATTTAATATATCAGTTAGTAAATCAATAACTACTATCCCTTTAATTTTAGCTAATTCTTTTACATAACTTGCCAGTTCTTTATCTACCAATGTTTGAACAATAATATCATCTTTTTCTATATTAGCTAAAATTGATTCAATTTTGTCTTTTGTTCCCACATTGGAGTTTTTTAAAATTTTATAACTAACATCAGAATAAGAAAACTGAACTAACGCTGCATCTACAACATCTTTAGCAGTATTTCCTATAGAATCCGATATAATATGCACAGTTAACATACTACCCCTCCAATATCTCCAATAATATTTTTATTAATGTAGTTTTAGAAATTTTTCCCACGATAATTCTGCCGCCTGATTCTTCCCTTACTACCGGCAAACAGTCAATTTCGTGTAAAATAATCTTTCTAAGTGCATCACTTACCAAATCATCTTCGTGAATATAAACAACATTAGGCACCCTTGTCATAGCAAGTGCTATAGGTAATTTATCAGCCTCTGCATTACGTGATAATTTAAGCATATCTTTTCGTGATGTTACACCAACTAAATGATTATCTTCATCAACAATAAAAATAGTTCCTACATCATAAATAAATAATTTTGATAATACATCTGAGTAACTAGCTGTGCTTCTGGCAGTTATAGCAATTCCCATTACTTCTTTTATTAACTTACTTTTAAATTCCTCCCTTTTTTCTCCCGGTGAAAAGTCGTAATTGTAGTAATAACCAACATTAGGTTTAGCTTCCAATACTTCTAACATTCCCAGTACGGCTAAATCATTTCTTAATGTTGATTTCCCCAAAGATAGCTTTTCAGCAATCTCATCACTAGTAATCGGTTCAAAACTTTTCACTATTTCTATTATCGCCTTTTGTCTATCTGTAAGTTTCATTGTTCCTCCTTTATTTATATTACATTAACAATTATACAATATATTACATATTAATTCAATAAAAAAATAAAATTAATATGTAATAATAATTCTTTAATGTGTTTCTTTCTAGTTTTTTTCTATAAAAACACGTTTAATTCAATGTTATAATGTTATACTAATATCTAGTTTTTTCTATCACAAAATATATATAATTTTATTTTCTTTTAAAGCTGTGTATGATATAATTAGTAGGGTAACGTATTGAAAAATTTATAGAAAGGACTTATTCTATGTCAAAATTATCTAAACTTTTTGTTATTGGAACCGGTATTGCGGTAGCAAATTATTATACAAAAAATCCTAATAAAATAGAAGAGCATGCTGAATTTATTAAGAAAAAATCTAAAGATTATTATGGTTATACTAAGTGTATGATTAGCTATACTAAAAAAAATGGTATCGAAGATGCAACTAAATATATGTATAATGATTTTAAAAACGTTATAAATAAAACTAAGAATAATCTGGAAAAAAGGTATAATAACGCCGTTGAGTATGGAAAAGAATTATCTGAGAATGTTTCTCAAATTAAAGAACAAGCATGTGACATAAAAGAATATTCAAAAGAATTGAAGGAAAACGTTGCTGTTGCAAAAGAAATCAGCGAAAAAACACAACCTGCATTAGATTCTTATAAAAAACATATGCAAACAACTCTAAATTCTATTAAGGATCAAGTAGAAAATATTAAACAAACGGTAACAGATTCTCAAACACAGGAAAAAATAGAGGCATTTAAAAAGAATGCGATTGAAACATTAGAAAATGTTAAAGAACAAGTACAAACAGATGTACTACATAATAATAAATAAATAAGAGGTATATTATATGAAACTATTATCTACTAGCACCCTACCACAAACAGGTGAAATAGTTAAAAATTACGGAGTTTATATTGGTATTGTAATCATTATTCTTGTTATAATTTTTCTCATTTGGAGAAAAATTAAAGACAACAATAACAACGATGAAAACAAGCAAGATTAGTTTCTTGCTTGTTTCTTTTTTGGGCTTTCCTTTTAGGTCAACCCCTTTCTATTTTACTTAACAGCTACCTTTTTGTTATTTTGGTACGCTTCAACGGCATTATCTATTTTCGTTTCTGCTTCTTTTTTTATTTTTAAAATTTCATCTTTCTTAGCTGCTTTATCTATTCCATCAAAAGCTTGTAATCTAATTTTTTTTCAATTTTTCCACTAAATTATTATAATCCGCTTCAAAAGATTCTTCACCTGTTAAAAGGTTTTGTTTATGTACTTCTCCTAATGTTTCTAATTTCTTATTAGCGTAATCATTTAATTCTTTTTCTACATAGAATTTAAATGGTACAACTGGTTTAGATAATTCTTTTATAACCTCATATCGCACTTTATTGATTTGTGCATCAGTTGTTAATGAAGAAAGTTTTTCTATTGTTTCTTTTTCAATTTTTTCTAAATTTTCTAATGCGTTTGTTTTCTCTTCTTCTGTTAGAGATTTCATTTTGTTTATTTTTTCTTTTTGGTATTTAATTTCTTCCATTAATCCTTTTGCGAAGTTTTTAACTTTATCATTTTTAAAACTCTTTAAAGATTCTAATCTTGATTCTTCATGGAAGTTGTTACTTAATTCTAACAATTTATCAAAAATATCTTCCTTATCAATTTTTTTTCTGTATTCTTCTTTTCTCTTTTCGCTTAAATTCATTTTATTTAATTCATCTTTTAATGCATCTCTTTGTTTTTTTAATTCTTCACCTGTTAATTTCTTGCTACTTGGTTTTTCGCTATTAGACTGTACTTTAGATTGAGTTGTTGCTGTACCGGCAGTGTCCGCTGCATGTGCTTCAACTGCGCTTCCTCCTATTGCTACTCCCAGTCCGACTAAAACAGAAGCTACTCCTATTTTATATTTTCTTATAGAAAATTTTTCTTTATTTTTCATTTTATATTCCTCGTTTTCTTAAATTTTATATTAGGGTATACCAACCCTAGAACATTGTTTATAATAACATATAATTTAATATTTTTCAATATAAATATACTTAAAATTTAGTTTTTTATTGTTTTTTTAATATTGTTAATAGTGAAAAAATAGTTGTTATTTCCTTATTTAACAGCATATTTGTGTTTATTTAATTTTATGTAAACTTAAAATTTTTATAAGTTTATTAAATAAATACAATCAATAATTATCTTGTATTAGGGTGAATAATTATTCACTTTTTATTTAATTTCAAACCTCTATATAAATATATTTTTTAAAATTAAAATTTAAGGAATTTTATATATTCCATGTAAATACAAAAAAAGAAATGAGTTTATAAACCCACTTCTTTATTAATCATTTATTATAAATTATCCAAAGACTCAAGACGCTCTTTTACACTATCATACTGCTCTTGATATAATACTTGTTTTTCTTTTTCTTTTGCTACTACCGTTTCCGGAGCAGAACCGACAAATTTTTCATTTGACAGCTTTTTATTAACACGCTCTAATTCTTTAGCTAATTTTTCCAATTCTTTGTTTAGACGTTTTTTTTCTTTATCAATATCAATTAAATCACTTAGTGATACATAAATTTCGGCACCTGATAAAATTCTGCTAATATCCGTTTCACTTACAGCTATATCTCTTTCCACAATAAGCTCACTAGGACGAGCAAATTTTTCCAGATAAGCACTTCCATTTAATAATATGTCTTTTACACTATCTTGAGTGTATTTTATTTTAATCGGAATTTCTCGTGACATCGGAGCATTTACTTCACTACGAATATTACGTACAGCAATTATAACTTCTTGAATAAATTGCATATTTTCAGTTTCTCGCTCGAATACCAGTTCCGGGTTAACTTCAACAAATTCTGATGTTACTATACTATCGCCGATATGGGGAATATGTTGCCAAATTTCTTCCGTTACAAACGGCATAAATGGGTGTAACATTTTTAATGACGCATCAAGTACATGAACTAATACTGATTTAGTTGTTTTTTTAGCTTCTTCATCTTCTCCATTTAATGAAATTTTTGCAATTTCGATGTACCATGAACAAAATTCTTCCCACACAAAATTATAAAGAATACGTGACGCTTCTCCAAACTCATAACGTTCAAACAACCGTTCAAAATCTTCTATTGTTTTCGCTAATTTAGTTAAGATATATTTGTCAGCTAATGTTTTTTCTCCACGCAAATCAATATCTTCGTATTTGAAATCTTCCAAGTTCATAATAACAAAACGAGAGGCATTCCAAATTTTATTGATATAATTCCAACTTGCTTCTATTTTTTCTGTTGAATAGCGAAGATCTTGCCCCGGCGTTGAATTAGTAGCTAAGAAGTAACGCAAACTATCAGCTCCGTACTCTGCTATAACCTCCATAGGGTCTACCCCATTGCCAAGTGATTTACTCATCTTACGACCTTGTTCATCCCGAACTAAACCATGAATTAAACAATCTTCAAACGGACGTACTCCGGTAAACTCTAAACCTTGAAATACCATACGTGCCACCCAGAAGAATATAATATCATATCCGGTTACTAAACAACTATTTGGATAATAACGTTTAAAATCTTCACTCTCCAAATCAGGCCAGCCTAATGTAGAAAATGGGAATAATGCTGATGAATACCATGTATCAAGTACATCTTCATCTTGAACATAATTTTCAATATCTTTTGGGGGATTAACATCAACATATATCTCACCGGTTTTTTTATGATACCATGCCGGAATACGATGCCCCCACCATAATTGACGAGAAATACACCAATCCTGAATATTTTCCATCCAAGTATTCAACGTATGAGCAAAACGAGGTGGATAAAAATTTACTTTTTCTTTATCATTTTTTTGATTTTTCAACACTTTTTCAGCTAATGGTTTCATATCAACAAACCATTGTTTTGACAGATAAGGTTCTACTACTGCACCGCTACGTTCAGAATGTCCAACAGAGTGTAGATGTTTTTCTATTTTGAAACATACACCGGTTTCTTTTAGATCCGCAACTAATGCTTTACGACATTCAAAGCGATCCATTCCAGCATATTTATCAGCATACTCATTCATTACAGCACCTTCGTCCATAACGATAATTCTTTCCAAATTATGACGTTCTCCTACTTCAAAATCATTAGGATCATGTGCCGGAGTAATTTTTACAACCCCACTTCCAAAATCTTTTTCTACATATTTGTCGGCAATTATAGGAATTTCCTTATTTATTACCGGTAATAATACTGTTTTTCCAATATATTTTTTATATCTCTCATCTTCCGGATGAACCGCAACCGCCACATCTCCAAACAATGTTTCCGGGCGTGTTGTTGCTACTTCTAAATATTCTCCGCTATTATCCGCTAAAAAATATTTCAAGTGATAAAATGCACCTTCCACATCTTTATGAATTACCTCAATGTTTGATAATGCTGTACGTTGTATAGGATCCCAATTGATAATTTTTTCACCACGATAAATAGTCCCATTATTATAATGATCAACAAAAATTTTTGTAACAGCTTTGTTTAATCCCTCGTCAAGAGTAAATCTTTCTCTTGTATAGTCAAGACCTAGTCCCAGTTTTGCCCACTGTTCACGGATATACCCCGCATATTCTTCTTTCCATTCCCAAGCACGCTCTAAAAATTTTTCTCTCCCTAAATCATAACGTGAAATTCCTTCTTCGCGTATTTTTGCTTCTACTTTCGCCTGAGTTGAAATACCGGCATGATCCATTCCCGGCAAATACAATACATCATACCCTTTTAGACGTTTAAAACGTGTTAACATATCCTGCAATGTTGTATCCCATGCGTGACCAATATGTAACTTACCTGTTACATTTGGTGGCGGAATAACAATTGTATAAGGATTTTTCTTACTTTTGTTATCTGCTTTAAATACTTCTTTTTCTAACCACCAACTGTAGCGATTATTCTCTACTTCTGTTGGATTATATTTTGTTGACATTTCAGTCATATCTATATCCTCCTATACTGTTGTTTCAATTCTACTTAGGTAAAAAAAATAACCCTCTTCCTTAATGACAAGGACGAAAGTTTCCGTGGTACCACCTTTATTCTAAATAATTTAGCACTTATTAAAGATTAACGCTCTTTCCACGTTTAAAGCTACCTACCATTCACTTTAAATGCTCACCGTCTACTTCAAAGTCTTGCCTAGGAGAAATCTCTCAACCACTGATCTCTTTTCTGTATCCTACGGTACGCAAGAACTTTTACTTATCGGCTCATCGCATATATTTTATAATTAAAATACGTTCCTTATAATACCATATTTGAAATAATAATTCAAGCAATATAGAAGTAATTATTTTAATTTTTTATAAATTTTTTGATAGTATATTATAAAATGAAATTAACTACTTAATAAAATGGAAAATTATAATTGAGCATTTATTATTATTTTACCTATACAATTTTAAAATTTATCTTTATTTTAAACTAATTATTATGTTATAATCATAATACACTATTACGAAAGGAATAAAGATCAAAAATAATAGTCTTTATGATTTGATATATGATAAAATTAATAGCCTGTGATATGGACGGAACTTTATTAAATTCTGAACATATCATTCCTAAAAAAAATGTTGAACTTATAAAAATTGCTCAGCAAAATAATATAAAATTTGTTGTTGCAACCGGCAGACCATATTATGAAGCACTACCGGCACTAAAATTAGAAAACATAAAATGCGATATAATAAGTTTTAACGGGGGTATAATTTATGATAGCAAAGGAGATATATTAGATATTATTCCTATCTCACTAAAAGATTTATACTATACTGTTGAAATTTTCAAAACTTTAGATATAAAATACCAATTATATACAAAAAACACAGTATTCACAGAAAATTTAGAAACTGATATTCAAGCTTATGTTGACCTTATTCGTGCGAACGGTCAGGAACCAAATATTGAACATTTGCGTAAAGATGCTTTCAAACGTGTCGAAAACGGTTATCTTACAGAAGTGAAAAATATAGAATTCTATTTTAATCAACCAAGTAATCCTCCTATAAAGGTAATTGGATTAGATGCCAATCCGGAAAAATTAAAAAAAGCACAGCAACTTTTAGCAGCCAATGAAAATCTTGCAGTAACTTCATCCGGAATCAATAATTTGGAAATTATGGATAAAAATGCCACCAAAGGTAAGGCACTAAGAAAAATTTCCGATAAATACAATATCTCAC
The DNA here is from genome assembly GCF_900120125.1 of Gemella massiliensis. Lineage (NCBI taxonomy): Bacteria > Bacillati > Bacillota > Bacilli > Caryophanales > Gemellaceae > Gemella > Gemella massiliensis. The sequence goes on along the minus strand of NZ_LT635546.1, from coordinate 1,695 downwards.
TAAAAGATATAATTTCAATAGGAGATAATTTAAATGATCTTTCTATGTTAGAAATATCAAATATCAGTGTTGCTATGATAAATGGTATGGACAAGTTAAAAAATATTTCCACCTATATTACTACCAAAGATAATACTGAAGCAGGTGTCGCAGAAACAATTTTTCCCATACTGGAAAAGGAGAATAATATATTAAATGAGGATAATATAAATAAATTATTAATGAAAGAGGCAATAAGAGCTGCCGACTACGCTTATGTTCCATATTCCAACTTTAGAGTCGGTGCTGCAATATTGGCAGATAATGGTGTTATTTATACCGGTTGTAATATAGAAAATGCCAGTTACTCACCAACCAACTGTGCTGAAAGAACAGCAATATTTAAAGCTGTCAGTGAAGGTGTGCGTAATTTTAAAAAAATTGCTATTGTAGGCGGTAAAAAAGGCGACAACTTAAATCCTTACTGCCCGCCATGCGGTGTTTGTCGCCAAGTGATTGCAGAATTTGCAGAAAAAGACTTCAAAATGTTGCTAGGTGATTCTCCGGATAACTACACTGTTTATAATTTTTTTGAAGAAGTATTACCACTTAGTTTTACATCAAAAGATTTAAAACAATAATATTTAACTATTCAAATACATTTAACAATGTATTACCCAAAAATATACTAATGTACTGAACCTAAAAAATTAGATATAAAAAATCTTACTTTTAGGATCAGTACATTTTTTCTCCTGCTCCATGTTTTACACATAACTGATTTGAAATTCACAATTTTTCCCATCATTCCTACATTTCATTTTGTAGAAAAAAAGATGTAGCAAATGCTACATCTTAAATGACCCGTACGGGACTCGAACCCGTGTTACCGCCGTGAAAGGGCGGTGTCTTAACCGCTTGACCAACGGGCCAAAAATATAAAAAGGCTAATGCTAATTGATTAGCCTTTTATTTAATGAGCCATGAAGGACTCGAACCTTCGACCCTTTGATTAAAAGTCAAATGCTCTACCAACTGAGCTAATGGCTCATGGCTGGGATACCTGGATTCGAACCAGGGGAATGACGGAGTCAAAGTCCGTTGCCTTACCGCTTGGCTATATCCCAATAATAAATGAATGGTGGGGAGAAGTGGATTCGAACCACTGAACCCTAAGGAACGGATTTACAGTCCGTCGCGTTTAGCCTCTTCGCTATCTCCCCTATTTATGACAAAATAAATGGTGGAGGTTAACGGGATCGAACCGCTGACCCCTTGCTTGTAAGGCAAGTGCTCTCCCAGCTGAGCTAAACCTCCTCCAAAAATGGTGACCCGTACGGGACTCGAACCCGTGTTACCGCCGTGAAAGGGCGGTGTCTTAACCGCTTGACCAACGGGCCAAAATGGCTCCACAGGCAGGACTCGAACCTGCGACCCTCTGATTAACAGTCAGATGCTACTACCAACTGAGCTACTGTGGAATAATAAGCCTAAAGCATTTGCTAAAGACTTCAAAAGCCTGGCAACGATCTAGCCTCGCAGGGCGTAAACCCAACTACTCTCGACGCTAAAGAGCTTAACTTCTGTGTTCGGTATGGGTACAGGTGTGTCCTCTTTGCTATCGCCACCAGACGAAAACTTTATACTCATATTATATCAATTCCTCTCCTTTTGTCAACTTCTTTACTTCTCTGCTTCTACTCTCTGATTAAGTCC
>NZ_LT635545.1:300000-487386 GCF_900120125.1 Gemella massiliensis | reverse complement strand
GAGGACTTAATCAGAGAGTAGAAGCAGAGAAGTAAAGAAGTTGACAAAAGGAGAGGAATTGATATAATATGAGTATAAAGTTTTCGTCTGGTGGCGATAGCAAAGAGGACACACCTGTACCCATACCGAACACAGAAGTTAAGCTCTTTAGCGTCGAGAGTAGTTGGGTTTACGCCCTGCGAGGCTAGATCGTTGCCAGGCTTTTGTTTTAACTCCCGTTTGGGAGTTTTTATTTTTTAACGAAAATAAAAAAACGAAAGAATAATATATAAAATTTTTAACATAATATAAGAGCAATTAAACAAAAAGATTGTTTAATTGCTCCTGTTTTTTTATTTATAATCTGCTTCTTTATCAACAAAAACATAAACACTAGGGTGTTTTTTTAAAATAGTACAAGGGATATTCTCATCTATTAAATTGCCGGAAGTAAGATATTTAATAGCTTCTTTTTTCTCTTCACCGAAAGCTAGAAGAATAATATGTTTAGCACGCATAATATCATTAATGCCCATAGTAACAGCTTGTTTAGGAACTAAATCTATATTATTATCGAAAAATCGTGAATTTGCTTTAATAGTTTCTTCTTTTAAGTCTACAATATGAACTCCGGTTTCAAAAGAAGTACCCGGTTCATTAAAACCGATATGTCCGTTAGAGCCGACACCTAATATTTGTACATCGATAATGGTATCGTTTAGTTCATTCTGATAATCATCAACAGCCTGTTTTAAATTTTTTGCACCGGCATTGGGAATATGGGTATTATTTTTGTTAATATCAATATGATTGAATAAATTTGTTTCCATAAATTTGTGGTAACTTTCAGGATGATCATAATTAATACCAACGTATTCATCTAAGTTGTATGATTTTATATTTTTGTAACTGAAATTTCCTTTTTTAAAATCTTCAATCATTTCACGGTAAAGATCAATAGGAGTGGATCCGGTAGCAAGTCCCAAAGTAGAATTTTTATTAATAAGTTGTTTCAATATTTCATAAGCCTTTTTAGAGGCTTCTTTTTTTGTTTCAAAAACTAAATATTTCATATTATTATTCTCCTATTTTATTACTATAAGCAAGTTTTCCTCGGGTAAAGGTATTGAGTATTTCATAATCAGAATTTATAACTACAAAATCAGCATCATAGCCAACTTTTAATTTTCCTTTTTTATCACCGAAACCAAGCATTTCCGCAGGATTTTTAGTACATGAATTTATGGCTGAATCTATTGGAACCAACGCTTCTTCAATTAAAATTCTTAAACCGTCAATAACTCGTAAGGTTGAACCGGCTAAACGTCCATCATCACGATGAGCACTACCATCTTCGTAAATTTCCATATTCTCACCACCGAAAACATAAGAGCCACGACCACAGCCTTTTGCACACAATGAATCGGTAATCATAATAGCATGATCACGACCTTTGGCATTAAAATAAGTGTTTAGAGCATCGGTTGTTGAATGAATACCATCACAAATAATTTCTCCGTAAGCGTCTTTAGCACGTAATGCGAAGCCGACCTGTCCGCCGTCACGATGATGAAAACCAACCATACCGTTAAATACATGAGTTTGAGAAGTAGCACCATTGGCAAAAGCTAAATAACTTTCTTTATAGTTGGCAGCCGAATGACCGAGACTAACTTTAATGTTTTGACTTGCCAAGTATTTGGTAAGTTTGTAATCGATGTCCTTTTCACAAGCTATAGTAATAAGTTTTATAAGATTATTACTAGCCTGTTGAAATTTTTTAAATTGTTCAACACTTGGAGTTTGAATACATTTTAGAGGTTGAGCACCTCTTTTTTCAGCATCAAGATAAGGACCTTCAAAGTGAATACCAAGTATTTCGGCACCATCGTAACCTGCTTCATAAATATTAGCAATATTTTTTACAGCTTTTAATAGAACTTCTTCTGTTTGGGTAATAGTCGTTGGTAAAAAGGAAGTTACTCCCTCGCTCGGTATATTTTTAGTCCAATTACGTAAACCGTCTTCTGTTGCATCGTTTGTATCATAGCCATAGGCACCATGAGTATGAATATCTATAAATCCCGGCAAGATACGATTGTTTTCAAAATCATAATCGACGGTATTGAAATGATTATAATCATAGATGGAAATTATTTTTCCTTCTTTTATTTCAAGTGTTAACGGTAAAAATTGACTATTAGACCATACTTTTTTACTACGTATTAGCATATAAAACAAACTCCTTTTAATATTTTAAAATTTAATGTGTTAAATTTCTGTTATCTTAATGGTAACACAGAAAGAGTAGTTTTGTAAAGTAGGAAAAAATTAAATAAAAATCTAATTTTAAAAGAAAAACTATATTATTATTTACCTTAGTTGTTGGATATTTTTTCTTGTGATATAATGATGAATAAAGTTGTATTGAGTAAAGCGTGGTGTTTTTATGGAAAAAGATATTATAGGAAAAGAAATTTCCGGAAAAATTGTAAAAGTTGAAAACTATGGCTTGTTTGTTGAGTTTGATAACAATCAAGGATTTTTACCAAAGCAAAATATGAATATTGGGAAAAAGAAAAAATTGATTGATGTTTTTTCTTTTGGTTTTATTGTTAAAGCAAGGGTGATAAATTTAAAAAAAGATTGCTATATTCTCAGTCAAAAGGATAAAATAAATGACGAAAAGAATGTGGAGAAAAAAGCACCTTTTAAAAAAGAAAAAGTAAAAAAGAAAAAAATAAAAAAAGAGAAGATATATAATATAGAAAAAGAAGAAATAAATCAAGAACCTAAAATTGAAAAAACCAAAATAACAGATTTGCATAAACTGAAATATTTAGGTAATATGAAAATATCTGTTAAAAAAGGAAAAAAAGCTATAATAGAGTTAACACAAGAAAAAGAAGAGAAGCAAGAATTTTTAGAAATTCCCGAAGGTTTTTTAGAAAAAATAATAACGACAACAGAATCAAAAATAAAAAAATTTGAAAATATAAAGCAAGAATTGTTAGAAAAAGGTTGTTTAGATAGTAGAGGACAAAGTGATGAATTTTAATATTTTGTGGGACAAAAAAGAGAAGATAGCATTAGCGCTTTCCGGTGGTGTAGATTCTATTGTTTTGTTTCATCTTTTGGTGACAAAATATAAAAATAGCTATAAAGAACTTGTAGTTTTCCATATTAACCATGGGTTAAGGAGTGAATCTTTTGAAGAGGCGAACTTCGTTGAGAAATTTGTGGGCAGTTATGATGTGAAATTTTATAAAAAAGAATTAAATATGAAAACAGTTGTTAAAAAATCACATATTTCTGAGGAAATGTTGGCACGTGAGCTAAGATATAAAGCATTTAAAGAAATGGCAAAAATGGAAAAAATTGATAAAATTTTAACAGCTCATCATAAAAACGATAGAGTTGAAAATATTTTAATGAGATTGCTAAGTGGGCGAAGTATTGATTACAACCTTTCAATAGAAAGTAAGACAATAATAAACGGTTTAAATATTTGTAGACCGCTCTTAGATACTTTAAAAGAAGAATTGGAAAAATATGCCGTAAGTGAGAGATTAACATATTATACTGATAAAACAAATTTCGATACCGAATATACAAGAAACAACATTCGCCATAATATAGTTCCTCTGTTAAACGGCATTAATAATGCCAGTTTTGATAATCTTATTAATTTTTCGGAGTATTATTTCAATGTGAATACTATTCTAAAAGAGTATATCTTAAAAAGAAAAGATACTTACATAAAAGAAAGTTCAAAAAATTTTGTAGAGCTTGATAAAGAAAAATTACTTTTATTAAAAAGAGAAGAAATATTTTTTATTTTTAAAGAGATTTTTATAGATAATTTTTGTGTTTATGACATCAAACAACGAACTTTGTTTAAGATAATAGAAGATTTAAAACAAAGGGGAGGCAATAAAAGTTATGATGTGAAAAATAATTTTAAAATAGTAGTAGAATATGATAGTATATATATTCATAAAATTGTGAAAAAGTGTTATAATGGTAAAATAGAATTAATTATAGATAAAATTGAAGATAATAAAGAGTATGAATTTTATCAAAATAAGTTTCTAATATCAACAAATACCGAAGGTGCAGAGCTTGGATTTAATAAAGAAGATTTACCACTTATTATTACAACAAGGCGTCAAGGAGATGTAGTAAAGAGAGGCAATATTAATAAGAAATTGTCAAGATTATTTATTGATGAAAAGATTCCGGCAAGCTTGCGTGATGAGTTGGCGGTTGTAAGGAGTGGAAATAGTATTTTGGGAGTTTTAGGTATCGGTACTAAGGTTAACAAAAATATAAAATATGACTATTACATAAAAACGAAAGGATAAAGCAGTGGAAAATTTAAAGCAGGATATAGAAAAAATTCTATTTAGTCATGAGAAAATCGTAAATGCTTCCAAAAGAATAGCAAAGCAGATAGAAGAAGATTATAAGGACAAAGAGCCGGTGCTTTTATGCACATTAAAAGGTGCGTTACCTTTTATGGCAGAGGTTATGAAACATATTGATATACACGTTGTAACTGATTTTATAGATGTTTCAAGCTATCATGGCGGAACTTGTTCATCAGGATCAATAAAAATTAATAAAGATGTAGCTATGGACGTTAAAGATAAAGATGTCATTATAATTGAGGATATTGTTGATACAGGCAGAACGTTAAAATGCCTTATTGAATATTTAAAAGAACTTGGCGTGAACAGTGTAACCTGTGCATCTTTAGTAGATAAACCGGAAGCACGTATTGTTGAAGTACAAGCGGACTATATTGGAATAGAATCTCCAAACGCATTTTTAGTAGGTTTCGGATTAGATTATGAAGAAAAATATCGTAATCTTCCATATATCGGGGTGCTGAAAAAAGAAATTTACACCAAGTAGATTAGGTATTATTAAAAACTGAAAAAAAGAAAAGAAATTTTTAGTCAAAAATAGTCAAAACTTTAATTAGATTTAAAGTACATTGTGTTAAAATGAATTACTTTTAGAAAATTAGGATAATAGTAGGAGGTAAAGTTTTTCTTATGAATAATAGAAAAAGGCAGAATCCTTTTCTTGGTATTCTAGCTTTAATAGTTATTGCTATTGGAGTATTTGCTTATTGGCAACAAGATTTACCGGGGACAACAGAGAAAATAGATTATGCTAAACTTGTCCAAAATATTAATGATGATAAAATTAAGGATATTAGTTTGCAACAAAAAGACGAAAATTACAATGTTAAAGGAACATTAAAAGACGGTAATAAAAACTTTGAAACGGTAGTACCGGCAAGTGACAGTAAAGTAAGAGAACAAATCAACGATAAGGCAAAAGAAGGAAAACTTAGCGTTGTTGAATATAAACCGGCAGAGAAAACGGGTGTAATTCTTCAATTTTTAGGAAATATAATACCGTTTATTTTAATGATGGGATTATTGGTATTCTTTATGTCGCAAATGCAAGGCGGCGGTGGCGGAAAAATGATGAATTTCCAAAAATCGAAAGCTAAAAAAATCGATGGAGATGAAGCAAAAATCACTTTTGCCGATGTTGCCGGAGCTGATGAAGAAAAACAAGAACTGGCAGAAATGGTTGAATTTTTAAAAGATCATCGCAAATTTACCAAAATGGGTGCTAAAATACCTAAAGGTGTTTTATTAGAGGGCCCTCCGGGAACAGGTAAAACACTTCTTGCACGTGCTGTGGCAGGGGAAGCAAAAGTTCCATTCTTCTCAATCTCGGGTTCTGATTTTGTTGAGATGTTTGTCGGGGTTGGTGCGAGCCGTGTTCGAGATTTGTTTAAAGAAGCAGAAAAAAGTGCTCCATGTATTATCTTTATTGATGAAATAGATGCCGTAGGTCGTAAGCGTGGAAGCGGAGTCGGTGGCGGTAATGATGAAAGAGAACAAACGTTAAACCAACTTCTTGTAGAAATGGACGGATTTAACGGCGACAAAGGTATAATCGTTATTGCGGCTACTAACCGTGCCGATGTTCTTGACAGTGCGTTAAGAAGACCGGGACGATTCGACAGACAAATTAAAGTATCAACACCTGATGTAAAAGGTCGTGAGGCAATCTTAAAAGTTCACGCTAAAGGAAAACCGTTGGCAGAAGATGTTGAATTAAGAAGTCTTGCACAAAAAACTCCGGGATTTTCCGGAGCGGATCTTGCAAATATCTTAAACGAAGCGGCTTTACTTGCAGCACGAGAAAATAAAAAAGCTATTGAAAAAGAAGATTTAGACGAGGCAATGGACAGAGTTATTGGTGGGCCTGCTAAACGCAGTAGAGTCTATACTCCAAAAGAAAAACGTTTAGTAGCATATCATGAAGCAGGACATGCAATCGTCGGAATGGTTTTAGACAGTGCCGATAAAGTGCAAAAAGTTACTATTATCCCACGTGGTGATGCCGGTGGTTACAATTTAATGATACCGGAAGAAGAAAAATACTTCCAAACAAGAACGGATCTAATCGATAAAATTTGTGGATTGTTGGGAGGACGTGCCGCTGAGCAAATCTTCTTTAATGAAGTATCAACCGGTGCTCATAATGACTTCGAACGTGTTACGGCAATTGCTCGTGCAATGGTAACGGAGTACGGTATGAGTGATGCTGTAGGACCGATGCAAGCACCGTTTCATGATCCGTACAGCGGACGTCAATTATCAAGTATCGGTAATTATTCGGAAGATATGTTGAAAGAAATTGATGGAGAAGTACGAAAAATAATTAATGAATGTTATACAAAAGTGCTTCATATTATAGAAACTCATAGAGAACAACTGGAGTTAATAGCTCAAACATTGGTGAAAGTGGAAACAATTGACAGAAAAGAAATCGTTGCTTTATACCAATTCGGTAAAATGCCGAAAGAACTTAGCGAAGAAGAAGCTGAGCAATTAGATAGAATAGTCAATAAAAAATATTATGAAGAACAAGCTCGTTTGGAAAAAGAAAAACAGCAAGAAGAAATAATTGATGTTTCTGCAACTGAAAATATAATAGATAATGAATAAGAAATTTCCCCATAAAGACGTATCTTTGTGGGGATTTTTGGTTGTACAATAAATATGTGATATGGGAAAAATACATACCGATATTTGATAAAGAACCGATTTTTTTAATCTGTTCTTTGCAGTAAAGAAAATTTTAAAATAAGTTTATATGATACAGAAGAAAAAAGAAAAAAACTACAGCATAACCTTTTTATTTATGTTATAATAAAAAGTGAATTGTTATGGGTATTTAATATTAATAAAAAATATTTGTAACAAAGAATATTAAAAAGAAAGGAGCTTTGAAATGATAGCTGATTATTTATCAAATATAGGAACTTTGACACTTATTATTCACCTGCTTGATATATTATTGGTTTGGGTAGTAGTTTATAAATTGCTGACACTGTTAAAAGGAACACGTGGTATGCAACTTGTTAAAGGTATTTTAATCGTTATTGGATTAAAAATATTTTTTAGCTTTATAGGCTTTACAACAATGACTTATATATTTGACCAAGTGGTAACATGGGGAGTTCTTGGTATAATGATTATATTCCAACCGGAGTTAAGACGGGCGTTGGAGTATATCGGTCGAGTTCAGCTATCTAATATCCTTAACCTTAATATTAAAAAAGAAAAAGATAATAAAGCTGATATTATAAGTTCCATCGTCGAAACGACACGTCATATGTCACGTAGAAGAATAGGAGCTTTGTTAGTTTTGGAAAATTATACCGGTCTGGATGAGTATGTTGAAAGCGGGATAATAATCAATGCAACTGTTAGCAATGAACTTATTATTAATATTTTTATCCCTAATACACCTCTTCATGACGGTGCGATGATTTTAAATAAAGATAAAATTCGTGCGGCGAGTTGCGTTCTTCCTTTGTCGGATAATAGAAGTATTGCCAGCAGTTATGGAACAAGACATAGAGCGGCGTTAGGACTTTCGGAATTAACCGATGCTATTGTCGTTGTTGTGTCGGAGGAAACGGGAAAAATTTCTGTTTGTCAAAACGGTATTTTAACGACAGACTTTAAATCCGACGAACTTTCAAAATATTTAACAGAAAATTGGCTTACTCAAAAAGATAATCTCCTTAGAGATAAATTAAAATAGGGGGTGATATTGTGAGACTAAAAGAAAATAACCAATTAAAATTAATATCATTTTTGATAGCGGTACTACTTTTTATTTCGGTAAATGAAAATTTCAAAAATATTTCCGTTATCGGAAATAATGACAACATAGCGGCTGCTTGGATAACAGATGTACCGTTGGAAGCTGATTATGATAGGGATAAACTTTATGTAGTAGGAATACCGAATACGGTGTCTGTAAAATTAAGCGGGCCTCCATCAAAAGTACAAAAAGAAAGTATTGCTAAAAATTTCAAGGTGAAACTTAATTTAAAAAATGCCCAAATCGGCGATGATCAGAAAGTTAAGTTGGAAGTGGAAGGATTGGAAAAAGGGCTGGAGGCTACCGTTGAGCCTAGCAGTATTACTATTTCCATTCGAGAAAAAGTAACACGTGAATTTAAAGTCACTCCGATAGTTAAAAAAGAAAGGTTATTGCTCGGTTTTGAAATTGATAAACTAAGTTTAAATAATGATACGGTAAAAATTTCCGGAGATATAGACAGTATTAATAGAATTAAAGAAGTACGGGCAGAAAGTGCTACAAAAACTAAAATTAACAAAAATACACGAGAAGAGGCTAAAATTGTCGCTTATGACAGTGATTACAACAAGATAGAAGATATTCAAATAGAAACGGAATCAACTGTAATGACAATTGATCTTAAAAAAATAGAAAAAGAAGTACCGTTACTTGTTAATAAAGTGGGGGAACTTTCTTCAGATTACGAATTGGTATCCATAACACCGGATTCAACAAAGGTAACCGTAAGAGCGGAAACACAAGAAGAGCTTGATAAAATATCAGCGATGTATGTTGATGTTGATTTGAGTGATGTTAAAGAGGAAACCGAAGAACGTAGTAATTTAAAAATTTATCCGAAAGAAGATGTAAAAACCGCTACTGATACTCCAATAGTAAAAGTAACAATTAAGGTAAGGAGAAAATAGAGGTTTATGGTAGATAAAAAACTAATATTTTTAGCTATAAGTATGTTGATTACTGTAGTTGCCTTAGTTATTATAATAGGCACGACGTTTATTGATAACGAAAAAATGAAAAATATCCTTATTGCAGTAGGTTTTGTTATTCTAATTGTTCAAAAAATTGTTGAGATAATAGTAATAAAAGAAACTCGAAAAGTGAGCTTCGTTATCTTAGGAGTAATAATTATTGCGGCGGCTTACTTAGGATATAGGTTAACTTTATAAAAAGTATATTGGTAATATTTTAAGATAAAAAAGGGATGGCTAACTGAAGACGGCGCAAAAATCATAATTTTTTAAAGTAGGATTTTGTTAAGTCATCCCTCAAGTTTAACAAGGACAAAAAATTTCATAAAACAAATTTGAATACAGGTAGGTTGCTGTTGCTAAATTAATATAAAAACTTTTAAAAGGATAGATTGTGAAAAAGTTGGTTGTAGGTGTTTATATCGCTACTAACCATTGCCGGGATATTTGTAAAATAATATATTTTTTTATTGAATTATTATATTAGGAGTTGAACATGAGAAAATTATTTTCATCAAAATTATATATATATCATCGTTTTAAATTAATAATGATGATAGACTTGTTTATAGTAGCACTTGGTACTTTAGCCTCTATTTTTTTAGGGCGAAATTCTTACCCGCTGGAGATGTTGGAAAATCATGGTGTAAGTATTTTAGAGTTTGTAGTGCTGTCACTTTTTATTTACGGAATATTATTTAAAATATTCGGTATTAACAAGTCTTTATGGTCTTATCTTGGAGTTACCGAGATAGTTAATATTTGTACTTCAATATTGATTGCAGATTTATTTTGCGGTGTGTTGTATCAGTTTATGTTACCTGACACATTTTCTAATGTAAGATTTGTTATTTTTGCTCCATTACTTATTGTTGCGGGGATAATGTTTATTAGAATGTTATACAGAGCATTAAGAGAACGTGAAAATAATATTCATGGAAAAAATGCCTATAAAAATACATTAATCATAGGAGCGGGAGATGCCGGTTATATTCTTTTAAAAGAACTTTCTAAAAACAATGTTTTTAAAGCCAATGTTATCGGACTTATTGATGATAATAGAAAAAATTCAATTATCAGCGGTGTAAATGTTTTAGGAACAACCTATGATTTGTTAAAAATTATACCTAAGCATGAAGTAGAACAGGTATTTTTAGCGATACCGTCTATTTCTACCAAGGATAAAAATAGAATATTAAATATTTTAAAAGAAGCGGATGTTCAAGTTAAGGTAATGGGTTCGGGCATTGCACTTGAAGAAGGCGAAAGCATTTCAAAACATCTTAAAGACGTGTCGATAGAAGACCTTTTAGGACGTGGAGAAGTTAAACTTTCGCAAGGAGAAGTTCAGTCATATATAAAAGGAAAAAGTGTCCTTGTAACAGGCGCAGGCGGTTCTATCGGTAGTCAAATCGCAAGAGAAGTGTTTAAGTTTAAACCGAAGCAATTGGTCTTGGTTGATATAAATGAAAATTCTCTATATATGTTGGAGCGTGATTTGGATTTTGAAAAATCTCACGCTAAAGAATACGAACAGGTAAATTATATCTCTGAGATAGTGAGCATTAGAGAAAAAGCCGCTTTAAAAGAGGTGTTTGAGAAATACAAGCCTGATGTTGTTTTTCATGCGGCTGCTCATAAACATGTGCCGTTAATGGAAAGACGCCCGCAAGAAGCTATAAAAAATAATGTTTTCGGTACGAAAAATGTTATGGATGTTGCTATTGAATATGAAGTTAAACGTTTTATAATGATTTCTACAGATAAGGCGGTTAATCCGACCAACGCTATGGGAGCTTCAAAACGTTTAACGGAAATTATTTTACAGTCTAAAGGTGCTAAATACAAAACTAAATTCGCAGCGGTTAGATTTGGAAATGTTCTAGGTTCAAACGGTTCGGTTATTCCTATTTTTAAGGAGCAGATAAAAAAAGGTGGACCTGTAACGATTACTCATAAAAACATAATTCGTTATTTTATGACAATACCGGAAGCCTCACAACTCGTTTTACAAGCCGGATACTATGCCAGTAGCGGAGAAATTTTCCTACTTGATATGGGTGAGCCTGTGAAAATTATAGATCTTGCTACAAATTTGATAAAACTTTCAGGGTTGGAGCCGTATAAAGATATAGATATAGAAGAAATAGGTTTACGCCCCGGTGAGAAAATGTACGAAGAGTTATCACTTGATTACGAAAATAGTGAAAAAACTGATAATAAAATGATTTATAAAAATACAACATTGGATATAGATATTGCTACTTTAGATGAACAATTAGAAAAACTTCGCACGATGTTAAGTAATTCTACGAGTGAAGATATTAGGAAATATTTGTTTGAAGTAATAGGTAAGTATAATAGTTAACAAGCTGATAATAATACAAAATATGTAGAAAATAATGCGAATAATCAACAAAAAATATTAGAGTTAAAATAAAGGCAATTTCTGTTAGGGTAACGCCATATTAATAAAATTTGCTATTGATAATTAGAGTAGCGGTTTACTGAGTTGGGAACTTACTTTAAAGAACTTTTTAAAATCAATGAACCGTGTCGGAGCGACCTTATAAAGTCGCTCCTTTTTTCCATTAATGGAGATTTGGAAAAACCGGAATAAAAGGAAACGTTTACTCTAAATCGCCTATAGAAATTTTTTTAAAAGAGTATTATAATAATAAATAGTAAAAAAAGAAGGACTGATTTAATATGAAAGATAATAAATTACTAAAAACATTATGGGGAATAGTGATTGCTGTATTTTTATGCAGTGCATTATTTATAGGGATAAGTTATTTTTCCAGTGGTGACAAAGAGCCGAAAAAAGATAATGAATCCGGTTTTGTAAAAAAAGATAGTGAAGATAATAAAGATAATGAAGAAAACGTAGATGATAAAAAGTCTGATGACGATAAAACAGAGGAAGAAAAAAATAATTCTTCAGACAACAAAGACGAAACTTCAGATAATAAAAACAATTCATCATCAAATAATAAAAAAAATGAAATTAACATAAAAAATAATAGTCAAAGAAAAGATACCGATCAAGATAAGAAACAAGATAATAAAGAACAAACCGGTTCTTCAGATAACTCGCAAAAACCGTCTTCACGAACCTTTAAAACTTCAGAAGAAGCCCATAAATATGCAAATGAAGAGATGGATAAATTAATTAAGAAAAATAAAACAGGTTATACTTACAAAATTGTTCAGGATCCAAAAGGGGAAAGAACGGTAGTTTTTATACCAAATAAAAAATAGTTTAAAAGTTAATCACCGATAAAAAAGATATTCCAAAGGTAGAGAATATTATAAATTCTTTACCTAAGGGTATCTTTTTGGTTATAAGGGAAAAACTTCGCAAAAAATAGCTAACGGTGGTATAATTAGGGGGTGAATATTTATAAAGTTTAATAAAAAGGACTGATGGATATGAAAAATAATAATTTATTAAAAATACTATGGGGAATGGTGTTTGTAATATTTTTATCAAGTGCACTTTTTCTAGGATATAGTTACTTTTTTGGAAAAAGTTCTACAAAAGAGAAAGATAAAACATCACAAACCAATACTACCAAAAAGGTAGAAAAAGAAGAAAAACAAAATTCAAATACGACAGATTCGGCTCAAAGTTCAACAGAAAATAAAACAAAAAACCAAGATCAAAAAAACAGTTATGAATATGACGGTAAAAAATTATCTCATAGTGCCGGACTTGGGAATACAGGAAAGGTATTTAATTCACAAAAAGAGGCTATGGAATATGGAAATCAAGAGATTGCAAGGTTAATAGAAAAAGATAAAAAACCTCGACAATTTTCAATCAGCAGAGTAACCTCAGAAGATGGTAAGTTAGTTGGTTGGACAGTCGATATATTTGAAAGTAATAATGGATAAAGGTGACGAAAGTTACCTTTATTTTTCTAAAGTTAGGGTAGTCATCTATATAACTGTAAAAAAATTATTAAAATTATAACTGATAAAAGGGACGATAAAATGAGTATTAGAGTAGGTATTATAGCGGAATTTAATCCGTTTCATAATGGACATAAATATTTAATAGAGCAAGCAAAAAAATATATAAAAAATCACGGTGGAGGAGAAATAGTTTGTGTAATAAGTGAGTATTTTACTCAACGAGGGGAAGCGGCAATAGTAGACGGTTATACCCGTGCTGAAGAAGCGGTAAAAAACGGTTGCGATATGGTAGTTGCACTACCTTACGTAGCGAGCGTTTCTTTTGGAGATGACTTTGCTGAAAAAAGTGTGGAAATTCTTACCAAGATGGGAATTACTCATTTAATATTCGGAACAGAAGAAATAAATATGGAAAAATTTTCCACATTGTATAATAAACAACAAGGAAAAGATATTAAATTAAAATATAAAGAATTATTAAAACAGGGTTATAGCCACGCAAAAATAAATAGTTTATTGTTTGATATTGATACAAATGTTCCAAATTTTATTCTGGCTTACAGTTATTACAAAGCGTTAAAAAAACAAGCTCCTAATGTGAAACTAATACCTATAAAACGACAAGGTCAAAGTTTAAACAACTCAAACTTGGAAAAAACAAGATTTCTCAGTGCTACCGCCTTAAGGACAAATATTTATAAAAAAGAGATAGAAAACTATCTTCCTGCCGAAATGCTGGAAAAACTTCGCAATAAAAAAAATATCTACTTGGAAGATTTTTATTCCTTTATAACCTATCAAATAAATATTTTAGGAAAAATCGGTTTAAGTAATATTTACGATGTTAATGAGGGATTGGAAAATAGAATATTTAATGCAGCACGAATATCGAAAACTTATAAGGATTTGGTAGAAAATATAGCGACAAAAAGATACAGTAATAAAAAAATACAACGAAACCTGCTTCATATACTGACTAATACAACAAAGGAAGACTATAAAAAGTATTTTGGAACAAAAGCGTTTAGAGTGCTGGCGGTAAAAAAAGAAAAAACTCATTTAATAAAAGAAATAAATAATAAAAAAGAAATAATGTTGGTTACAGTTTTAAATAGTAAAAATGCTCAATATTTTGAACATGATATAAAAGTTTCGAGGTTGTATAACTTGGTAGCCGGGGACAAAGATATATTTAAAGAACCTGTTGTTATTATTTAGCAACAGGTTTAATAAGTTTAATTAGGACGTTTTTCTAAAGGTAAAAATCCTAATAGAAATGCTTATAGGTATTTAGACACAGTGTTTATTTATTTGAGAATTTACTTTGGAAATAAAATTATTAAACATTAAGCGGTGATTTTTCAAGAGTTATATCTTTTAAAAGCGTGCTGAAACAATCTTGTGCATCTTTTAAATCTTGAGCATCAGGGTGTGTTTTAGACTCATTAACCATCTCCACTAAGTCCGGCGTTACTTTATGAATAAAGTTAGGATCTTTCCATGTTAAAATTCTAAAGACAATCATTACCTTCGGGTCTATTTTCCCTTGGCAAATAAATGTTTTATGAATGCGGTTATTACGCTCTTTCATAAATTCAATATAGTTGTTTATCGAATCATCGGCATGGTAATGCTCACGAGGAACACCGCAGGTTAAAAATATTGCTACATCTTTGTTGTGAATTTCTTGAATATCAATAAAATGCTGCATATTTTTATTAGCATTTGTTTTATCCGTCCAAGCACCGAGTATATAAAAATCGTACTCTTTATTCATTTTTTTCTTGTGTTTTTTTATATCAATTAAATCAACGTCCCCTAGATTTTTTATATCTTCGTAAATAGCTTCAGCTACTTTTCTTGTGTTTTTTGTTTTGCTAGAGTAAGCAAGTAAAATTTTCATAAATCTAACCTCCGTTTAAGCTGTTATTAAACATCTGATATTATTATAACAAAAAATAATTTTATTTTAAATAGGTAGATGAAAATAATTATCACTTATTGGCAACGGTTATAGTGTTAAAAATATAATAAGTGTGATAGAATACTATTGATTAGTAAATTAGGAGAAAAAAAGTGGCAAAAGAACTAGAAGTAACCAGCTATGCTTCGTTTATTGTATATCGAATAGAAGCTATGGACAGAATTAACACACCTAAAAGAGTAATAAAGGAATTTATAGAATTGCAAAAAATAGTAGGTAAGTTTCCGAAAGAGTTGGAATATTTACACAGCTTTTATGATAAAAATACCGGTAGCAGCGGAGCATTATTTAAAAATATTGATAAAGATAATTATGTTTTATCTTTCACCGGAACGAATTTTTATTTTGATAGAGAAAAAGACTTATACGCTGATATAGTAGGGATTTGTCTAGGGCAAGGAGAACATTATTTAGTTTGTTATAAATTTTATAAAAAAATGGAGAAAAAATATGGTGAAAATATTATTCTCACCGGTCATTCCCTTGGTGGAAATATCGCTCAACGTGTTGCTTTGGAGTATAATGTTGCAGAAACGATTGTTTATAACGCCGCACCGTTGTATCTAATCGGAGGAATAGATATTTTTATGAACAAAAATGCAGATACTGAATTATATCAAGGAAGGTTATCGAGATACAAAAGAGTTGTCAACAGAATAGAGAAAAAGAAACAGTTATTTACGGGTGATGTAAAAAGGATAGTTTCTGAGCAAGATGTATTTACCCGTATAGCGGAGCTTTTAAATATCGGTTATTATATTGGAGAAGAATATATTATTAAAGAGGCGGGTATGCACGGTATAAAAAATTTTCTCGGAGAACGTCAACTTACTTTAAAAGAATTACTTATAGAAGATATTAAGGAAGAAAATCTTTCTACAGAATATAAAGAATTCAGCCTCGCTGAGATTAATATGCTTAAATATTTTTCAGAAGACAAATTATCTTATCTGGAGAATCAACTAACGGGCATGTTGATGAGTGAAACGGTAATGTGTAATCTCAATAAAAATCCATACCATGTTGATTTTAGATACTTCTTAACAAATGTTTTAGAGAAAATAACAGAAACAAAAAATATTAATAATGAAGATGTGGAAAAACAAGAAGTTTTACTATTAGATAAAAAATTAAAAAATAATTAATTTAGAAAAATAAGATTACCGAATTTATTAAGTTTCAATCTGTTTTTAAGTTAACTTTTGATATAGAAAGCAATCGATTTAATATTAAATACTGAAAAAATATTAAAAAAATGATATAATGTAGGTAATTCTATGTGTAATTATTATGAAAAGTATATATTTATATACAAAATATTATTTTTTGCTGATTTTATAGTGGTGTGGCAACCTTAAGAACTAACTGCTACGCAGTTTTCTTAAGGTTCACCTAAGCTTATAATCTCAGGTGAAGCCAGTATTCCACCA
This sequence comes from Gemella massiliensis, assembly GCF_900120125.1. Taxonomy (NCBI): domain Bacteria; kingdom Bacillati; phylum Bacillota; class Bacilli; order Caryophanales; family Gemellaceae; genus Gemella; species Gemella massiliensis. Next base: position 470,896 of record NZ_LT635545.1, on the reverse strand, counting down.
CTAAGAACAGCAACGAACTTAATAGCAATGTTTGTAGTGGTAATAGTAAAATGCTAAAAGCATTTTACTTGGAGAATTTTAGACCTTGGCTAAAATTCTAGCCGAAAAATCCACCTACGTAGTAGGTTAGTTGTAGGCGTCCATACCACTACTAACCATTGCTGGAATATTTGTAAAATAATATATACTTTCTGTAACAAGGAGGAAATTAAATGGTTGAATATAAAATTTTGGTTGTTGATGACGAAGAACCAATTGCAAAAATTTTAGATTTTAATTTAAAAAAAGAAGGCTATGAGGTAATAGTAGCTAATGACGGAGAAAAAGCGGTAGAGCTTGCTTTTAGTGAAAATCCGGATTTAATACTGTTAGATTTAATGCTACCTAAAAAAGACGGCATGGAAGTATGCCGGGAAGTTCGTGCCCAAAAAAACATTCCGATTATTATGTTAACGGCAAAAAATACTGAAATTGATAAAGTATTGGGACTTGAGTTCGGAGCGGATGATTATGTTACTAAACCATTCTCAACTCGAGAACTTATGGCACGTGTTAAGGTAAATTTACGCCGAGTTACTAAAAACCAAGAAGAAAAAGAAGAAAAAGCCAACGATAATTTAGTTGTTAAAAATATTGTCATCTATCCGGAAGCATATGTTATTAAAAAAAATGGTCAAGAAGTTGATTTAACACGAAGAGAATTTGATTTATTTTATTATTTGGCACAACATCGTGGACAAGTGTTAACACGTGAAAATCTGCTTCAAACCGTTTGGGGTTATGATTATTTCGGTGATGTAAGAACTGTCGATGTAACTGTCAGACGATTGCGTGAAAAAGTAGAAGATGACTCGTCGCAACCGGAGTATATTATGACAAGGCGTGGTGTCGGATATTTTATAGGTGAAGAATAATGAATTTCTTTAATAAAAAAATAAAGAAAAGATTTTTTTCATCAATTAGAATAAAGTTTGTTATAGTGTATGTGCTTGTTAATATTATTTCTTTACAACTAATAGGTTTATTTTTTACAACACAGTTGAGAAATACAAATATTAACACCTTTGAACAAAATATAATAGAACAGGAAAAGGTTCTTAATTATCATATAAGAGAAGAGTTGGATAAAGATAACGCCTCAAAAAAAGGTAACGGAGAAAAACGTGAATCGGTATCGCTGGAAGAAACTCAACGTAATCAAAATAATCCGCAAAACTCACTGCAAATTGACAGTAAAAGCGGTGTAGCTAAATTAATAAGTGAGTTTAATACCCAAAAACTGTTATTAGTTAACGTTATCGACAAAAATACAAAAATATTGGCTTCATCGTCTAAAAACGGGAACAGTGATTACTTCGGAAAAAGATCTTTTGATCCGCTGGTAAGCCAAGTGCTAAAAACCGGTGAGAGTGCAAAAAGAATTCAAACAGATGCCAACACCAATAAGCGTGTTTGGATGTATGTAAGCCCGATAAAAAAAGATAATCAAGTAATAGGTGTCATTTCATTAATGGCAGATATAGAAAGTGTTTATCAAGAAGTAACGGGCATTTCTAAAATATTTATTGTCGGAACTGTTTTATCTATTTTAATAACAACAATAATAGGGCTTTTAGCGTCAAAAACGGTCACAAGCTCTATTGAGAAGATGAGCTCACAGGTTAAAAAAATGGCTTCCGGAAATTACGGTACGGTTGTCGGAATAAATACCAATGATGAAATTGGAGATTTGGCAAAAGTGTTTAACCAAATTTCCAAAAGAATAAAAGAAGAACAAGATGTAACCGAAACGGAAAAAAGAAAACTTGCAACGATTATCAGCAGTATGATAGACGGTGTAATAACTACGGATAACAACGGGAAAATTATTCTTATTAATACAAGTGCTGAAACAATGATCGGAACAAAAGATAATGAGATATTTATCGGAGAAGATGCTCTTAAAGTTTTAAATATAACAGAATATGAAACTATAGGAGAAATAATAGAAGCGGAAGACAGCTTATTGGTTAATATTACTAATAATGAGGGTGAAAATCTTTTGATTCGTGTGGAATTTTCAGAAGTAGTGAAAGAAGAAACGGAAGATTTAACTCAAATGTCGACAGAACTTGAAGGGTATATTATTGTATTATATGATGTAACCGATCAGGAACGTCAGGAAAAAGAACGACGAGAATTTGTATCGACCGTATCCCACGAACTTAGAACACCGCTAACAACGATGAATAGCTATATTGAGGCATTAGAAGAAGGTGTAATGGCTGATAAAGAATTAGCACCGGTGTTTATTGATACAATTCATAAAGAAATCAATCGTATGATAAGAATGGTTAACGAACTTATGCAGCTCGGTAAAATGGATATTCAAGAAGAACATTACGAAAAAGAGTTTATTGATATTAATAAAATGATTGAGCAGATAGTTGGTCGTTTTGAACTAACTCATCCGGAGAAAAACTTTATTAGACACATACCGAAATCTCCTATATTTGTAGAAGGAGATCAGGATAAACTTACGCAAGTATTTGATAATATTATAAATAATGCCGTAAAATATTCTCCAAATGGGAAAAACATTACAATAAGAGTTCGTCAAAATTATAATCATAATAGGGTAAGTATATCAATAAAAGATGAAGGCGTCGGAATACCGCTTGTTCATATTGATAAAATTTTCAATAGATTTTATCGTGTTGATAAAAGCAGACAACGTAGTATGGGCGGAACCGGTTTAGGTTTAGCACTTGCAAAAACAATAGTAGATGCACACAAAGGAAGAATTTGGGCTCAAAGTAGAGAAGGATACGGTAGCATTATTTTTGTAACGCTACCTTGTGAAAAAATAGAAGATGAGTGGCTGTAGGGAGTGAATGCTATGAAGAAAAATAAAGAAACGATTAAATCCATAATACTGGTATTACTTGTCATATCTAGTATTTTTCTGACCTATGTAATAACAACTTATCAGCCGGATTATGAAATATTTACCAAAAAAACCTCTCAAAAAGTAAACGACAATGAAGAAAAAGTCGTAGATGATCTACTTCATTTTTTAACACCTAATATTATAGTAAAAGTCAATGGAGGAGCAAGAGAAGAACCGCCGGTTCAAAACAGTATTACCAAAATTGCAACTGTTGACGGAATAAAAGATAAAAAAACTCAAAAAGAGATTATAAAAGAAGTTACCAAGAGTGAAAGTGTTGAAACAAGGGTTCGAAATAAAGATATTGAAGAAGTTATACATAACGGTGGAGAAAAAATCACCTTGGAATACTCGGCGACACTTGACTCAGCGTTAGTAAAACCGATATTTTTTGCAGAAGAAAATTCGAATATAAGTTTAGAATTTGATACAGTAGTATTTTTAAAAGAAAAACCGGAAAATATCTATCTTTATAAAAAAGGCGAAAAGAATTATCTCCAAATCAAAGTAAATGGGGATATTTATAAAAAAATATCTGAAAAATTCTCTTCTGCTAAGCAGAGTTATGGGAAATATAGTTTGAATAATAATTTTATCTACTTAAAAGAAGATGCGGACAAGTATTATATTGATGAATTTAGTACGGAAAACATCAGTTTAAATAAACTTGGTAGAGATATTTTTGAACCTCAAGGTGGCATAAAAAACAGTAGTGATAATGAAATTTCCGATGGTTATTCCATTTTAAGAGAACAGGGGGACAGATTAACCTATATTAATCCGTCAAACGAAGAAAAAAACGGAACAACCTCTTTAGCATCATTAGGATATGCGGTCAATTTTTTAAATCTCGGGTATGTTAATAACCAAAATTATCAGCTTATTTATTCATATGAAGACTTAACACAGTTTCAAGAAACATATAAAGAGGGTTTGGTATTTAATAAAGAAGAATTAGCCAATATTAGAGTTTTAAGTAACAGTTCAGGAGTATATCAGGTTATTTCACCTAAAAAAATAACGAAAACTTATTTATCCTCTAAAACTGCGGGAGTTTACGACGTAGAACGTGGTGAATATGTAATAAACTACCTATATAATTACGCTAATTTAAAAAGCGTCAGCGATGTTGTTTTAGGTTATGAAAAAACATTTAGCAAAACAAAAATTAATTGTTATTACAAGCCGACTTGGTATGTAAAATATAACGGTAAGTACATAAGTTTTAAAAATCTAAAGGCTAGTTTAGAAAAGGGGGCGGAGTAATGAATTGGAATAAAATAAAAACGATGTTTATTTATTTATTTATTGCTCTGAATGTTATGCTCCTAGGCTTTTATGTTTACACCGTTTATAAAAACAAAGTGGAAATTGTTCAAGAAAAAGAAGTTATTGAACGTGCAATGAAAAATGACGGTATAAAGATAGAAGAAAATCAGCCGAAAAAAGAAAATCTCGGTTATATCAATGTAACAGGTTCAAATTTTAAAGATATAAAAAAAGAAACCGGCGGTTTAAAATTAGAAATAGAAACTGTAGATAAATATAGCAAGCTGAAAGGAACATTGGATACCGCAATTACTAATATTGATAAAAATAATTATAGGGCTGAATTAGATACTTTTTTAGCAGAAAAATACAAAGCGGGTAATCATTATATGTTCTCAAGTTATGACGCTACAGAAAAAACGGTAACTTATGAACAAATAATAGACGGGGTCAGAGTATTTGATAATAAAAATGCAAGACTTGTGTTTAAGGTGGAAGCGAATGGAGATATAAAATCTTTCGAGCAAACAGCCGTAACAAATATAAGAAAAGATAAAAACGAAACATTGGTAACTCAATCGCAAGCCATTAATCGATTATACCACGAAGATTTAATACCGAAAGACAGCAGAGTAAAGGCGACGTTAGGGTACTACACCTATATTTCCCAAACAGAAAATCAAGTATTAATTCCGACGTGGTATGTCGAAATAGTATCAAAAAATGACGTTGTTAAAAAATACTATGTTGATGCTATAGAGCTTAATATATTAAATAAAGGGAATTAGCAATTTGCTGTATAGATAAAAATTTTTTACCAATATAACTATAAGATATAAATCTCCTACTAGGAACTTAAAATAAGATTTTAGGTTGTATAATAAATACGGGGTATGGGAAAAAAATCCATACCTCGTATTGTTTTTTAATATACAAAAAGACAAATATCCAATATAATTAAAGTGCAAAAAAATAAACTATGAAAGGATATCTGTCATGAATAATTTTAACACAAAAACAAAAGAAATAAAAGAGGGAGAATTCATTAAAAACCTACTACAAATAAAAGATAAAAATATAACTATTGAGAAAACACATAACGAAACTATAAAAAATAATCAAAAGTACTTTGTATTCAAAGGTACCTTAACATATAAACCCAAGAAGTGTGAATGCTGTGGTTGTCTTAATAAAGGTTATACTGTAGTTAAAAACGGCTTTAATGAACTTACTAGAATTAATCTATTAAAAATATCAGGTATCCCTGCTTATTTGGAACTAAGAAAGCAACGTTTCAAGTGTAAAACTTGTAATAAAAAATTTGTAGCTACTACTTCTTTTGTAGATAAATACTGTAGTATTTCTAAAAATGTTAAGTTTTCTATAATGAGTGATTTAGCTGATACTTTATCTTTTAAACAAATAGCCAAAATGAATAATGTATCGGTTAATACTGTTATAAGAACTCTTTATAAATGTAAATCCCATGTAGACATTCTTAACTATAATACCTTACCTGAGTATTTATGCTTTGATGAGTTAAAGTTTACTAAAGATAGTAAAAATGGTATGAGTTTTATTTTTTTAGATGCTTTAACTCATGAGATTATTGATATAGTTGATGGTAGAACTGAGTATATTTTAAATAATTATTTTTCCAGATTTTCTAAAGAGGCTAGAAGTAATGTTAAGGCTATTTGTATTGATATTTATACTCCTTATATGAAGTTGATTAGAAATAAGTTTCCTAATGCTGAAATTGTTATAGATAGGTTTCATATTATTCAAAATGTTAATAGAGAACTTTATTCAAAATGTTAATAGAGAACTTAATAGAACTAGAGTTAAGCTAATGAATATTTACAAAAAACAAAAAGGTATTAATTATACTCTTTTAAAAAATAATTGGAAGTTAATATTAGAAGATGAAAGTAATGTTACTCATGGTAGGTTTTTCTTTAATAGGAGTTTTAGGAGTTTAGTTACTAGACGTGATATTTTAGATTATTTATTAGGATTAGATTGTAATATTTAAGGCTAGCTATGAGAGAGTTCAGGATATTAGATATGCAATAAGGTATAGAAATGAGTTGGAGTTTAAAGAATTAATTGAAAAATCTACTATCGGTTTATCTGATGGTGTTAGTAAGGCTATTAATACTATGAGAAAACATAAAGAGTATATGCTTAATAGTGTTAGGTATTCTATCTCTAATGGTTCTTTGGAGGGTATTAATAATAAGATAAAGGTTTTAAAGAGAGTTTCTTATGGTTATAATAGCTTTTATAACTTTAGATTACGCATTTTAGTTGTTTCTAGGTTATTTGTTTCTGAGTATAAAAATAATATTTCTTTTAAGGGCGTTTTGAAAAATGCCAAGCAACACTGCATTGCTTAGCATTTTATCCTTATTTTTTCTCATGCCCCGTATTTGACACAGAGCCAGATTTTAAGGTTTTAGTAGGGGATTTTAATATTTTTTTGTATTGTCTAAAAAATATTTCTAAAGAGGACATATGTATATTAATGTATTAAATTTTAATCTTGAAAAATATATTTATATGCTTAGCAGAGAATAAAAAATGAGTGAATATTTATTCACCTTTATGTATAATAATATTAATCTAAGTTTATTTAATAAATACTTAAAAAATTTAAAGTTTACATAATTAAAACTAAAAATAAATATAATCTTAACGGCTTTTAAAGTAGAATTTAAGTGGATTTTAATTTTATTTATATAAAACTCATTTCTTAAAAAATGTCACTAAAAAAGTAAAATTTTAAGTATAATTATATTGCATAATATTAAATTATCTGTTATTATAAATATTGTTGTAGGGGAGGACACCCTAATTATAGTGATAATAAAATTAAGAAAAAAGAGGATTATAAAATGCAAAACAAGGAAAAATTTTCTATACGAAAGTACAAGATAGGAGTAGCATCTGTTCTAGTAGGACTGGGAGTAGCGATGGGCGGAAGTATGGCTGTTGCACAGGCGTCAAATACTACCGGTACTCCGGCTCAATCGAAAGTAAAAGATAATAAAAATTCAGAAACACGTGGAAGAGCACTTCTTCCTTTAATAGAAGAGAAAAAAGCAGAATTGGGATCTAATGTAAATTTATCGGAAAAAGAATTAGAAGCTGCTAAAACACAGGTAGTAACAAAAGCAAATGAAGCAATTGATAAATTAGAAAGAAGTAGCAGTGATACTGATAGAGAAATAGAAAAAATAAAAACGGAGTTAAAGGCAGATTTAGCTAAAATTAACCCTGTAGGTAAGGAATTAGTTTTTACAGAGTTAGATGATGTTAAAGATAGTTTAGTAAAAAAAATACTTGAGAATAAAAATCTAACACCTGAAAAAAACCAAGCTTTTACAGATGAAATTATTAAACTGGTGGATAATAAAAAAGCAGAGATAGAAAAATTGGCTAAAAATGCTAATACTTCTGCAGAAGCGGATAGACTTCAAAACGAAATAGATAAAATTGAAAATACCGTAATTAAACGTGCTGCTCAAATAGAAGTAGAATTATTACAAGCTGATAAGGTAGCACAGTTAAAAGCTAATAATCATTTATCAAAATCTGAGTTGAATGAAGCTAATAAATCGGTTGAGTATGAAACAAAAGAGCCAACTGAAAAGATTGATAAAGTTAGTGAAGAAAATATAGATTATGATATTGAAAAAATAAAAGAAGACTTTTTAAAGAAATTAGCAGAAATAAATCCGCTTGGAGTAGATAAGTATCTTGAGGAAATAAATAAAGAAAAAAACAGATCATTACAAGCCATAAAAGATAACAAAAATCTTTCTGACGCTGAAAAAGGTCAACTTAAAAGAAAAATAGAAGATGAACTTAAAAGACTGTTTGACGAAATAAGTGGTATTGCGAACAAAGTGGATACTGCACGACCGAAGTATACACCGGAACAAATTAAACAAGCACAGCAAAAAGTATATGAGGTGTATCTAAAAGCGTTAAAAACTGTAGCAGAAAATGATATTACTTTGGAATCGGCAAATAAACAAGCTGAAATAGATAAAGCGAATGCAACAGAAGATAGTAAAAATGAGGCAAGCTCTAAGCTGGAAGAAAAAACACAACAGATTTATGAAAATATAAATAAACAAACTGATCCGGATAAACTAAAAAAAGTTGTAGAACAAGGTAAAAAAGATATAGCTGATATTAAGGTAAAAGAAGATAAAAAAGGACAAAAACCGGATATGTCGAAACCGGACATGCCAAAACCTGATATGCCGAAACCGGACATGCCAAAACCTGATATGCCGAAACCAGACATGCCAAAACCAGACATGCCAAAACCAGACATGCCAAAACCTGATATGCCAAAACCGGACACACCGAAACCAGATATGCCAAAACCGGACATGCCAAAACCTGATATGCCAAAACCGGACACACCGAAACCAGATATGCCAAAACCGGACATGCCAAAACCTGATATGCCAAAACCGGACACACCGAAACCAGATATGCCAAAACCGGACATGCCAAAACCTGATATGCCAAAACCGGACACACCGAAACCAGATATGCCAAAACCGGACATGCCAAAACCTGATATGCCAAAACCGGACACACCGAAACCAGATATGCCAAAACCGGACATGCCAAAACCTGATATGCCAAAACCGGACACACCGAAACCAGATATGCCAAAACCGGACATGCCAAAACCTGATATGCCAAAACCGGACACACCGAAACCAGATATGCCAAAACCGGACATGCCAAAACCTGATATGCCAAAACCGGACACACCGAAACCAGATATGCCAAAACCGGACATGCCAAAACCTGATATGCCAAAACCGGACACACCGAAACCAGATATGCCAAAACCGGACATGCCAAAACCTGATATGCCAAAACCGGACACACCGAAACCAGATATGCCAAAACCGGACATGCCAAAACCTGATATGCCAAAACCGGACACACCGAAACCAGATATGCCAAAACCGGACATGCCAAAACCTGATATGCCAAAACCGGACACACCGAAACCAGATATGCCAAAACCGGACATGCCAAAACCTGATATGCCAAAACCGGACACACCGAAACCAGATATGCCAAAACCGGACATGCCAAAACCTGATATGCCAAAACCGGACACACCGAAACCAGATATGCCAAAACCGGACATGCCAAAACCGGACAAACCGTCAGATAAGCCGAACACCCCGCCGGCAACATCAACTCCGCAAGATGGGATTAAAGATTTAACAGAACAAAAATCGGAATTAAAAGTAACACGCTGGGTAGATGAAAACGGAAAAGAACTAAAACCATCAGAGGTAGGTGAACTAAAAGCAGGCGAAATAAAAGGTTATACTTTTGATAAAACTTTGAAAAAAGATGGAATAACAACACATTACTTTAAAAAAGTAAAAGAAAAAACCCCTGATAAATCAACGCCAACACACCCAGGTACGGATCTATCACAAGGTAAAACTTTGCCGAATACAGGGCTAAATACAACTCAAAATGCAGCATTAGGATTAGGGTTAATATCTTTAATCGGTTTAGCTGTAAGAAAAAGATTATCTGATAAGTAAAATATTTACTTAAGATATTAAAAATTATGTAATTTATAAATACTCCTCCAAAAAATTTCTGTGGGGCATGGATATATTCCGTGTCCCTTATTTGTATGCACCCAAATCGGTTACGGTTAAACAACAACCGCCATTAAATCAAAACATAATTATTATTTATCAATAATTTAAAAATTGCTTTAAGAGGGTATAGTTTGCATCAACTTGGCTTTTATTTAAAGAAGAAATTAATTATTTCAATTAAAAGTTATATGTTTTGTTAAATATTTTGTGAATATCTTTAATTTTTGCTATATAATGGTATTCCCTAGTATTCTTGTTTGCCCTTTTATTGAAGTGTCTTATAGGAGAGGAATAATTATGACAAAATATATCTATGTTAATAAAGAAAAAGTAATTGTTGAAGATGATGTTTATAAAGCATTAAAAAAAATTTTAAATAGGGAGTATTATTTGTTCAAAGAAAATATCCGCCATGGATTGATTAATATGGAAAGTTTTGATAGCGAAAATCAAAACGGGATTGAGTTGTTAAAGGCAACTACTCCGTCCCCCTACGATAACCTTGAAAGAAAAATAATTCTCCAAGCACTTCGTCATGCTTTGTTAAAACTTACCGGAAATGAACGACGTTTGATTTATTATTTGTTTTTTGCAGAGTATTCACTAAGAGCGGTAGCTAAAAAAGAAAAAACGAATGCGATGGATATTAAAAGAAGACGTGATAAAATATTACAAAAATTAAAAGTATTTCTAAAAAATTACAAAATTTTTGTTACAGAGTAAAGGATTTTTAAGGTTTAGTTATGAAGGGATAACTTCAATATTTTATTTTTATAAGGGAGGATAAGTATATGAAAAATTATGCGTTATCTGATGAACAAGAATCTAGGTTTTTGGAGGTTGTAGAAGAACATAGTTCACTCATTAACATAGCTTTAAGGAAACTTAATATTCCGGCGGGGGTCAGGGATGAATTTTACACTTTCGGTTTGGAAGGATTACTTGTAAGTTTTTTAATTTTAGAAGAAGGGAAGATAGAAAAACAAGATTTTGAGCGTTTTGCTTATGTTGCGATAAAAAGGAAAATTATTGATGAAATTCGTCGCCGTAATCGTAAAAAAGAGGTTGCTTTTGATTTTGTGGAAAATTCTAAGCTGTTTATTTCACCAAATATGGATATGGTTAAATTTGAGTTTTATAACGGTTTTCTTGAAGTATTGTCCCCTAAAGAAAAGAAGTTTTTCTTGGCTTACTTAAAAACATTAAACGTTAAAGAAACAGCAAAAAATTTAAAGATATCTAAAAGCAATGCCTACCGTCTTATTGAAACAATTAAGCTAAAAGGAGCAAAATATATGTTTGTTAAATAGATAGTAAATATTTTCATTTTTATAGACGAAAATTAAACTATATAAAAAGGTTCTAAATTTAAAAAACTGTCTGACATTTTGTATAAAAACGTCTATAACATTAATTTACCGGTGTTCAAATAAGTCTTTTGAACACCGGTAAATCTTGTGGGAGTATTTTGATAAAATCTTATTTAAAAAATTACGATTATTGAGTTACTCCCGTTTTAATTTTTATAAATAATTTTATGCAAAGGCAAGAAAATTTTAAATAAATAGAGAATTTTCTTTATTTAACGGCATTAATAAAACGTTGGGTAATTTCTTTTGGGCGGGTAATCGCTCCGCCGACAACTACGCAAAAAGCTCCTGCTTCGAGTGCTTCTTTTGCATGATGTGGATAATGAATTCGTCCCTCCGCAATAACCGGAATGGAAATAGTATTTGAAAGATTTTTAATTAACTCTAAATCAACTTTGTCGGGACGGTTTTTTGTATTTTCGGTATAACCGCTCAGTGTTGTTCCGACAAAATCAACACCTAATTTTTCAGCATTAATGCCATCTTCTAAAGTAGCGATATCTGCCATTAAAATAATATCCGGATATTTTTCTTTTATTTCAGCGACAAAATCATTAACGGTAGTTCCGTCAAACCTAGGTCTTAAAGTACAATCAAGAGCGATAATTTCGCACCCGGTTTTGACAAGATCATCAACTTCTTTCATAGTAGCTGTGATAAATTGTTCCATACCGTCATAACTTTTTTTAATAATACCGATTATAGGTAAATCAACCATTTTTTTAATTTGCGTAATATCTTGAACGCCTTGGGCACGGATACCTACAGCGCCCGCTTGTTTTGCGGCAAGTGCCATTAGCTGCATAATTCCACCTTTTTCGACAAAAAGCGGTTCTCCGGGCAGTGCCTGACATGAAACGATAATGCCATTTTTTATTTTTTTTAACAGTTCTTCTTTTTTAGTCATACAAAACTCCATTCTTAAGACTTTTAATCTTTTATAGTAATGCTATAATATTTGTAGTTAATATATATTTTTACATATTCAAAAATTTTTCCGTCAGAAAAATAAGTATATCTGTTAAATTCGAAACAAGGTTCACCGCTAGGAGCTATATATTTAGAGATCTCATCAGGAACATCGGTAATAACTTTCATAGTTTTTTTAGATTTCTCCTGATGAATATCAATGCGATACTCCTTACGAATCATTGTTGCTAATTCTCTAAAGTTATCAATATCGGTTATATTAATATTGGGTAAATATTTTATCGGAATGTAATTGGTTTGATAAGCCCAAGGAGTAGTACCGATATATTTAATACGGGTTACCTTTAGTAACTTTTGATTTTTAAGTTGTAATTTTGAACAAAGTTCTTTATCTTGAACCAATTGAACATCAATAACTTCAGAACGTTCAACAACGGCTTCTTTAAATATTTTGTTGAAATTATTGGTTTCTGTCAAATAAACACGTTTGTTAACAAGTGTTTTATTTACGAAACTCCCTTTACCTTGGACTCTAAATATATACCCTGTAACCTCCAGCTCGTTTAGGACACGGACGGCGGTAGTAGAACTGACATTGTAAATTTCTTTAATTTCTCTTTCGGTGTAAAGTTGCTCCCCCTCTTTAAAAATACCGGTTTTTATTTTTAGAATAATATCATTAATAATTTTTTCATATTTTTTCATTTTGTTCTCCATAGCTATATTAAATTTAATGTGTTAACTTATTTTGATTGTATCACCATAGTGATAATTTGTAAAGATAAAATTTGAAATATTAGTAAAATAGACGAATATTTTTAATTAACAATGGAGGAAGATAATATATAAAAAAAGAGCAACTTAAAAATCGTAATTTTGTTAGAAATTGATTTTATTAAGTCGCTTTCGCATAATTCGTTAGATTTTGTAAAGTTTTTTAAAGTACATTATCTAACTGTTAAATAAGTAAATTCTATAAAAATTTTTAACTTTTTGATCGGTACAGGTAGGAATATTATTTTTTAACAAAAGGACTGATCGCTCCGTAAAGAGCGGCATCATTACCTAAAGCGGCTGTTAAAAATTTTGTTTTATCGATTTTTATAGGATTAAGTTCACGTACTTTTTCTTCGATTTTATTTAATAAGTAATCTTTCTGAGCGGAAATAGCACCGCCGATGATTAAATATTTAGGATCTAATATTACGAAGAGATTTACTATACCACGAGCAAGTTCAAATAACCACTCATCAAGAACTTTTAAAGCATTGGCATCTTCTTGTTTACAAAGTTCAAAAAATTCAATAACATCAAGAGTATCATGGATTTCAGTTTTGATTTTTTTATCAAGGGCAATCGTTGAAGCACGTTGTTCATAAGTAGTTTCAGTATCAAAATCGTAGACAGATTGACCGATTTCTCCGACACTAAACTGCGAACCTGTAGGAAGTCTATCAAGATAATAAGCACCGCCGATGCCCGTTCCGAGAGCCATACAGAAAACTTCGTCAAGCCCTTTAGCGCAACCGAGCCACTGTTCACCGAGTAAGGCGCAGTTAACATCGTTATCAACGTAAATGTCAACACCTAATTTATCACCAAATTCACGTCTGAAATTAGTGCCGATATAATTTTTAATTGTCGGAGCGGCACTGATAACTTTCATAGCTATATTATCAATAACTCCTGCCGAAGAAATACCGACTGCATTAAAGTTATACTTTTCACGAATAATACCGGCAACACGATACATTTCATCGGTAATTTTCACCGTAGTATTATCCGGTGTTTTACATGTTTCATAGTGAATAATTTCGTAGTTGTTATTAAAAACGGCGAATTTAATACTTGTTCCGCCAATGTCGATTCCTAATAGCATAATTTTACCTGCCTTTTAATATTTTATACAACAAATATCTTAACATAAAATTTAACGTTTTAAAATAAATATTTCCAAAAACCTTATTTTCTCTTTGAATTTTTTTTATACTGTGCTATGATAAATTTTAAAGCGGTAGCTACTTGCTAATCTTTACGAACAAAGTAAGTAAAAGATTAGAGTAGCCTTGCATATCTTACTTCTACGAATTTTTACACATTACAATACTAAAAATTCCAAAATTAACCCAAATAGATATATTAAGGAGGTTGGCATGGATAAAATATTATTTTTAAAACCTGTTCTTTGTGAGCGACTTTGGGGCGGGAGAAACTTAGAGCAGTTCGGCTATGACCTACCTGCCGGTAAAATCGGTGAAGCATGGGTGATTGCGGCACATGATAACGGCAGTTCGCTTATAATAAACGGGAAATATAGCGGTAAAACTTTAAAAGAAGCGTATAAAGAAGATTATAAACTTTTTACTCAAAAACAGTATGAAAAATTTCCGTTGCTTATAAAAATATTGGATGCAAGTGATGAATTATCGGTTCAAGTTCATCCGGATGATAACTACGCTAAAAAGTACGAAAATGGTGAATTAGGAAAAACAGAGTGTTGGTATGTTCTTGATGCAGAAAAAAACTCTCAGTTAATATATGGTCATACAGCGAAAAATCACGAAGAATTTAATAAGAAAATTGATAATAAAGAATGGGATAAATTGTTTATAAAGGAAAATGTTAAAAAAGGTGATTTCTTCTATATACCGGCAGGAACGCTACATGCAATAGGCGGAGGGATTTTAATTTATGAAGTACAGCAAAATTCAGATACAACTTACCGGGTTTACGATTATGACAGAGTAGACAAAAACGGCAATAAGCGTGAACTTCATATCGAAAAAACAAAACAAACAACGACAGTACCGTTCAAAAAGATAGTATCTGATTATACAAAAACTGTAAAAGATGATGCAGTAATTACAAACTTAGCACAAGAGCGTTATTTCGGTGTTTATAAAATAGAATTAGACGGTAGTGCTACGCTTGAAAAAAATAAAACAGGTAATCTTTTTACAGTCTTAAATGGAGCCGGTGTGATAAAAATTGATGGACAAACTTTTTCGTTAAAAAAAGGTGACAGTTTTATACTAACGACAGCTTGTCGTAATTATGAACTTATCGGGGAAATGTTTTTAATCGGTAGTTATGATAGGGTGCAGTAAAATTGAGTTCATAAAGTTTAAAAAATAAAAAATTAATTAAAATAAAAACACAGGATAACATAAACTTATTTTCTAAAGTTAGAGTTCTTTTGTCCGGCTTTAGGAGATAGTCTATATGTTCCTGTGTTTTTGTGTAAATTATAGGTGTGAATTAAAAATTATTTTTTACATTGTTGAATAAATGGTGAGCGGACAGCAGGTTTTATCTCGCCCATAATCGAATAAATATATTTTTTTGTTGAAAGAAGGGCATGTCCACAGGGTGCGTAAAAATTTATTTCCCTTAATTTGTACCATTTATCTTCAACAAAATTATAAACTAATTCTTTTTTATTCCAATGATAATCTTCTATCGGCATGGTGAAGTATTTTGTTCTGTACTCAGCACGCTCATCACCTGTTAAAGTGTTGAGATTATAAGTAGCTTCTTTCCAAACGTCTTTATTAAAACCGCCGATAATAAGAAGTTCATTTTCGTTAAGAAGTGTTCGATCAGCACCGAGTAGAGATAATTCTTCATCGTTGATAACAACAGGAGAAAGATTATTCCAAGTAAGAGTTTTGGTATCGAAACTAAAGCCGTCGTTATAAGTAACGTCCGCACCACCGCCGTAAATAATAAGTAAATTTCCTGCGGCATAAGATATAGCTTGTGAACGTGATAACCCCGGAAAGTTTGAAATAACTTCAAAACCGCCGTCTTTTAAACTGTAGCGATAAAGCTCATTACTGTTGGTACCATTAATAGAACCGACACCAAAATATAAATAATCACCCAAAACTTCAGCGATAATATTTTCTACCGAAAATGGTAGAGCATATAACTCTTCAAAAAACAACTTTTCATTTTGTACAGAAATTTTAATAATTTTTGATGAAGTTTCATTTTCTGCTCCTATGTAGTAAAGAGCGTTTTTAGTTTGCGCCGTTGCTCCATAGGCGGTTTTAAAAGAAAAATTAGTTTGTTCAATCAGTTTTAAATTATCGTCAATTTCTTTATAAAGATAAATGTCGGAATAAATAACCTTGGTGCCATTTTCGACAGGAGTTCCGTTGGGGAAGTTAGCACCACCGCCTATTATTAAATAATCGTTAATCGTTCCTTTTATTAAACCGGCAGTTCCGATATTTTCTTGTTGATTTTTTTGAGCCGGAACTTTTCCGATGTTTTTCCAAAATAATTTTTTGTTCATACGAATATCTCCTAAATAAATTTTATTTTTGTATTTCAATCAACGTGTTAAATAACTTGCACTTTAATTTTACAATAGAGTTAGAACGTTTGTAAAGTGTTAATATTAAAATAAAATTTGCTGTAAATAGCGTTAAACATCTTATTTTTTAAAAATAGTTCTTGACAAAACAAAAGTAAGCGTTTTATAATATAAATGTATTAAAATTTAATGTGTTAAATAAAATTTAAAACAAGGAGAATCTAAAATGAAAGATTTAAAAGGTATATACTCAGCAGTATTAATCCCGTTTGATGAAAATGGAAACATTAAAGAAGACGGTTTAAGACAAGTTATTGAGTACAATATCGAAGTATCAAAGGTAGATGGTTTATATGTTAATGGAAGTAGTGGCGAAAATTTCTTATTAAATACAACGCAGAAAAAACAAATTTTTAAATTTGTAAAAGAAGTTGTCGGAAGCAGAGTAAAATTAATCGCTCAGGTCGGTTCTCTTGACTTAAACGAAGCGGTAGAACTTGCAAAATATGCAACCGACTTGGGATACGATTCGCTATCGGCGGTAACACCGTTTTACTATCCGTTATCATTTGCCGAAGTAAAACATTATTACGAAACTATTATCAATGCAACGGAAAATACAATGATTTTATATTATATCCCAACATTGACAGGGGTAAAAATCAGCTTAGACCAATTTGCTGAACTTTTGGATAATGAAAAAGTAATCGGTGTTAAATATACAGCGGCGGACTTTTATCAATTAGAACGTTTTAGAAGAAGATTTCCTAATAAATTAATTTGGTCAGGATTTGATGAAATGTTGGTACAAGCTGTAGTGTCAGGTGTTGATGGAGCTATCGGTTCTACGTATAATGTAAACGGTAAAACCAGTAGAAAAATTTTCGATTTGGCGAAAGCCGGAAAAGTTGCCGAAGCTTATGAACTTCAACATCAAGCTAATGATGTGATTGAAAAAGTTTTAGAACTTGGGCTTTATCAAACATTAAAAGAAATTTTAAAAGTAAAAGGTATTGATGCCGGTTACTGTAAACAACCGATGAAAGTATTTGCCTCTGAAAAACTTAAAGAAGTAGAACAGTTGGTAAAAGACTATAACTTATAATTTAAAAAAGTGGAGGAATTAATCTATGGAAAAAGTCGGTTTTGGTACTCTTAATGGTATTATGCTGGTGGTATATTTACTGGCAATGCTGGGTGTTGGAGTGTATTTCACTAAAAAAGCAGGTTCCAGCACGGATGAATTTTTTAAAGCAGGTGGAAGTATTCCCTCGTGGGCGGTAGGTTTTTCGATTTATGCGACGACATTATCAGCCATTACGTTTATGGCGACACCGGAAAAAGCATTTAATGGAGATTGGACATATGCAGCCGGAAATTTTGCGATTATAGCAATTATTCCCATTCTAATTCATTACTATGTTCCGTTTTTTAGAAAGTTAAATGTTACAACAGCTTATGAATACTTAGAAGCACGTTTTAATCCTAGTATGAGAGTAATAGGAAGTGTCTTATTCTCACTGTTTCATATAGGAAGAGTTGCAATAGTTATTTATTTACCGACGGTAGCTATTACATCAGTGTCTACTATCAGTCCTTATTTAGTGTGTGCGGTAATTGGACTTCTTTGTGTAATTTATTCATTTTTAGGTGGAGTGGAAGGAGTTATTTGGACGGACGTTATTCAAGGTATTATTCTGTTGGGAGGTGCTATTTTAGTTATTGTTATTGGGATATATCAAGTTGGCGGTTTTTCTCATGTTGCAAACGACGCTGTTGCCAACGGGAAGATTGTTACTTCAGAAAAATTTAGCTGGTCATTTACAGCATCAACTATTCCTATTATATTTATAGGATCAATATTCAACAATTTACAACAGTACACAGCTTCTCAAGACGTTGTTCAACGTTACAGCACAACAGAATCGGTAAAAGAAACTAATAAATCTATTTGGACAAATGGCTTACTTGCATTTATTTCAATTCCGATATTTTACGGAATGGGAACCGTATTGTACAGTTTTTACAAAGGGGCTCATGCTGTAACAAAATTACCGAACTTTATGAATGCTGAAGTTGTTGGAAAAACTGCGAATACAACAGCGTTAGTTCCTTACTTCATACTGACAGCTCTTCCGGCAGGAGTGGCAGGCTTGGTTATTGCGGCAATTTTAGCGGCGGCACAATCAACAATTGCTTCCAGCTTAAATTCTATTTCCGCTTGTATCACGGTTGATATTAAACAACGTTTCTTCGGTTGCAGCAAAGATGCAAAAACAGACGTTTTAATCGCTCGTATAATTATTATCTTAGCCGGTATTTTCGGAACATTAGCGGCGTTGTACTTTGTTAATACAAACCAAAAAGAAACTTGGGATTTATTCTTGAAATATACAGGGTTATTAGGAGTGCCGCTAGCGGGGACATTTGCGTTAGGAATCTTCACAAAACGTGCTAACGGTGTAGGTGCGTTGGTCGGATTATTTGCGGCAGGAATAGTTTGCTGGTATATCCAAGATTACACACTATACGCTAAACAAAGTCCATTTATATTCTCAGGTTTTTCATTCTTAAGTTCATTAGCCTTCGGTTATATTTTTAGTTTAATATTCAAATTTGATAAGAAAAATATAGTAGGTTTAACTATCCATACAAAAAATGAAAAATATATAAAAGAAAATTAATTTAATAGACGTGTAAATAAAAATAATTAAATATAAAAAACAGCGATGTATTTTGAGATAATCTCATAATTCACATCGCTGTTTTTATTAATGGCTTTAGCCAGTTGAGGAGGCGAAGTCTCCGAAACAATAAACCACCCGCTATGCGGGTGCGAGAAAAGAGTTAAACAATTGAAAAATCATCCTTTCTTGATAAAATAAGAGTAGTTCAAGCACTAAAATAAAGAAAGGATGATTTTAATTATGGCAAATAAACATAATAGTTTATCGCATACAAAGTGGGCTTGAGATATAATAGGGATACAGAGGAAAAAGCTTGATAAATAGGAGCTTTCAGCACTGTATCCCTATTTTTAAAATCAAACAAAATATCGAAAAGGAGGCTTTTATGATATGTAAAAGAATATTTCAAGCCATTATGTCAGTTATTCCATTAGCAAAGGCGGTGGAGAATAAATGAGATGGATATTAAAAATAATTTTATTTCCGATCAGCCTGCTGTTAAGTATTCTTACTGCATTTTTAACATTCTTACTAAGCATAGGAACAGCGTTACTGTATCTGCTAATGCTGATGTGTGTATTTGCGGCAATAGGCTCGTTCTTTATGTTGCACAACACAAGAGCAGCAATAGAAGCACTCATACTCGGATTTCTGCTAAGTCCTTACGGAATACCGATGATTGGAGCTGTAATTATAGCTTTTATACAAGGAATCAATGAAGCCATAAAATCAATATAAAAAATTTTATAAAAATGGTTACCAAGGGCGATAGATAAAAACTATCGTCTTTTTTAGTGGAAAAATATCATGGAAAGGAGAGCTTTTAGATGAGTATGTATTTATTTGATGAACAACCTATCGTTGCAAATAAGACATTGGCAAGGGAAATAGGTTTAAACGAAGCTCTTATCTTACAACAAATAAACTATTGGATAGAAATAAATAAGAAATCCGGCAATAACTTCTATGACGGAAGATATTGGACATATAACTCAATAAGAGCATGGCAGGAAAAAGATTTTGACTATATGAGTTTCGATACTGTAAAAAGAACCTTTGCGAAGTTGGAAAAGGCAGGTTTTCTACTCGTAGGAAACTACAATAAAGATCCAAGAGATAAAACAAAATGGTACACCATAAATACCGAAAAGCTGGAGGAACTTTATGCTGAAATTGAGAACAAAAAGAAAAAAGAAGAATTACAAGCCTTAGAAAAAGCTGTGCCTAATGCATTAGGGCAAAATGCACCAATGGAAAAGTGCAAAATCCACCAATGCACAAGTGCAGATTGCACCGATGCAACAGAGCAAAATCTGCCAATGCAAAATGGCAATATGCCCCAACCATTACCAGAGATTACTACAAATAATTCATCAAAGATTACTACAGATATTTCATCATATAATTCCACCCATCATTCCATCATAGATGCCGAGTATTCAGAACCAAGAAAAAGGATGGATGGAGAGGCGGAAATAGAAAACAAAAATATATATCAGAAATATTTAGATGAGTTAAGAACACAGACAGGCTATTATGAACATCTTGAGTTGGGCAATAAATTTATAGTTAAAGACTTTGATGAGATATTAAAGATACTGGCAGATATTATGATACTTGATGATAGAGAGTTTGTTACAATCAATCAAACGAAGCTTCCGGCACATATAGTAAAAGAAAGATTTAGAAAACTTAGATCAGAGCATTTAGAGTATTTGTCAGATGTTATTAAGGAAAATGAATACAAGATTAGGAATATCAGAGCATTTGTCCTAACAGCAGCATATAATGCACCAAGCGGGATAGATGCACACTACTCTGCCCTTGTAAGTTATGATATGAGAGGAGGATATTGAATGTGGTTAACGAAGAAATTGCAAGAAAGACATTAAGCCTTGAAGTTAAGGCTGCTAAAGTAACAGGAAAACTTCTTTTAAATCTGTTGAAAAAACTGATAAAAGAAGCAGAGAAACTGGGAGGACTTGAAAAGCTCGTTAAAGTAAACGGAAATGAAGTCAAGCTCAAGGATATGGCGAAAAAAGGGCAACTGGAAGAAATACCGGTAGAAGAAGCGGAACTGAAAGAACTGAAAAAAGAGCTTAACAAATATGGTGTTAAGTTTTCGGTAATGAAAGATAAAGAAACAGGCAAATACTCCGTATTTTTCCAAGCCAAAGATATGAAAATGATGGAGAAAGCCTTTAAAAATGCCCTTGCAACATCAGAAAGAAAGGCTGAGAGGAAAGAGTCCATTCACAAAAATATTGAGAAGTTTAAGGAGATGGCAAAAAATACTGTTTCTAAGGATAAAGTTAAGAATAAACAAAAGGAGCAGAGCTTATGAGCAACTTAATAACATTTGAAAATATGGAATTTGGGAAACTCACTGTAATGGAAAAAGACGGTGAGTTTTTCTTTATCGGAAAAGAAGTAGCTGAAAAGCTTGGCTATTCAAACACGAGAGATGCTTTGGTAAGACATGTGGATATAGATGATAAAGCTGATGTCGTGTTTCACGACGACAGGCAAAGAAGAAGTATGGTATCTATCAACGAGTCAGGATTATATTCTCTGATCCTATCTTCAAAGCTACCACAGGCAAAGGAATTTAAGAAGTGGATCACCACAGAGGTATTACCGAGTATTCGTAAGAATGGAGGATATATCAAAAATCAAGAAAAAATGAGCAATGAAGAAATATTGGCAAATGCGGTACTCCTTGCCAATCACCTGATTGCTGAAAAAGAAAAAATCATAGAAGATTTAGAGCCGAAAGCCAAGTATTTTGATGAACTGGTGAATAACAATCTGCTGACCAACTTTAGAAACACAGCAAAAGAGCTTCATATCCCACAAAAGGTATTTATTCAATTCCTCTTAGAGAAGGAACTCATTTACAGAGATAAGAAAAACAGACTTCTACCCTATGCTAAGAACAATAAGGGATATTTTGAAGTAAAGGAATGGTGTAGAAACGATAATGATGCAGTGGGCATTCAAACCTTTATAACACCTAAAGGAAGACACTTTCTTTTACTCTTGATTGGAGGTGAAAAGACTCGTGATAAATAAGATATTAAAAGACATCAAAGGCTTATTCAAGGTTCAAGATAAGGCAAAGTTTGTAAAACAAAACATTCCCTATCTTGCATTTTTCTATTTAGGAAACATTTTCTCTCATCATGTAAGAAGTTATGTAGGTGGAGATATGATTGATAAGATATTTCAGGGGATATTAGAGCTTAATACAATGAGTTTTATCCCAAGCATACATCTTATTGATATACTGGTAGGAGTTGGAGTAGCAGCCTTAATTAAATTTATTGTCTATACCAAAGGAAAGAATGCCAAGAAGTTTAGGCAAGGCAGAGAGTACGGCTCGGCAAGATGGGGAAATAAAAAAGATATCGAGCCATATATGGACGAGAAGTTTCAAAGCAACATCTTGCTAACACAAACAGAACGACTGACAATGAATGGCAGACCGACAAATCCGAAGTATGCGAGAAATAAAAATGTACTTGTCATAGGAGGTAGTGGAAGTGGTAAGACGAGGTTTTATGTCAAACCGAACCTTATGCAAATGCACTCGTCATATTGCGTAACCGATCCGAAAGGAACGATAGTCCTTGAGTGTGGCAAAATGCTTGAAGATAACGGATATGAGATAAAAATTTTAAATACCATCAACTTCAAAAAGAGCATGAAATACAATCCATTTGTCTATATTCGTTCTGAGAAAGATATATTAAAACTTGTTCAGACTATCATTGCAAATACCAAAGGTGAGGGAGAAAAGGCAGGTGAGGATTTTTGGGTAAAAGCCGAAAAACTCTACTATACAGCACTTATCAGCTATATCTTCTATGAAGCTCCAAAGGAAGAAAAGAACTTCGCTACTCTCCTTGATATGATAGACGCTTCAGAAGTCAGAGAAGATGATGAAACCTATATGAATCCGATAGACAGACTCTTTGAAGCATTAGAAAAGAAAGAGCCTACACATTTTGCGGTGAAACAATATAAGAAATACAAATTGGCTGCGGGAAAAACTGCGAAATCTATCCTTATAAGCTGCGGTGCAAGGCTTGCTCCATTTGACATTCAGGAACTTAGGGACTTGATGCAAGAAGATGAATTGGAACTGGATACTCTTGGTGATAGAAAGACTGCCCTCTTTGTTATTATATCCGATACCGATGATACTTTTAACTTTGTAGTGTCCATTATGTACTCGCAGTTATTTAATCTTTTATGTGATAAAGCGGATGATGTATATGGTGGCAGGCTTCCTGTCCATGTGCGATGCCTGCTTGACGAATTTGCAAATATCGGCTTAATTCCAAAGTTTGAGAAGCTGATTGCAACCATCAGAAGTAGAGAGATTTCAGCAAGTATAATACTTCAAGCACAATCTCAGCTAAAGGCAATCTACAAGGATAACGCCGATACAATTGTAGGTAATTGTGATAGTACCCTATTTTTAGGCGGAAAAGAGAAAACAACTCTAAAAGAGCTATCAGAAACGCTTGGTAAAGAAACCATAGACCTATATAATACTTCTGAAACAAGGAGCAATCAAAAGAGTTTCGGATTAAATTATCAAAAGACGGGGAAAGAGCTGATGAGTCAGGACGAAATAACAGTAATGGACGGCAGTAAATGTATCTTTCAACTTCGTGGTGTTCGCCCTTTCCTATCGGATAAATTTGATATTACAAAGCACAAGAACTATAAGCTACTTGAGGATTATGATAAAAAGAACCTGTTTGATATAGAAAGCTATATGAAAAGAAGGGGCAAGGCTAAACTAAATAAGAATACGGTTATTATGAAGTTATAGCTGTTAGATATTATTTGCATTTGGTATAATAATCAAAGAGAAATACACAAGGAGGAAACATTATTGAACGATAAAGAACTGATAGGAAAAGTTCATTCATCTATGTATCACCAATTAAAAAGAAAAGGATATGCAACAGCAGTAGATGTGCTTATGGATTTGGAAATACTTTCAAAGACCGACTATGAACTTTGGAGAAATGGAAAAGTTTTGTATTTGGAAAAAGTATGCAAGGTCAATCTTAAAAAATTGTCTACAATACTGCATGAAATGAGGGTATATGCAAAGAAAGGAAATCTAAAACCGTCGTTTTGTGTATATAAGAAATGGGCGATTAAGAAAAAGAACGGGCAAGGGAAAAAGCCGGTTATTAAACTACGGTTTAGCAAAAGTGGTTCTGAAGATATTGAAAAATGGTATGCTACTCACTTTGTAGACACGAAGAAGATAGAAAAGATAAAAGAAGAAAAACAAGTAAATAACAGTGATGATAAGCAGTAAGTCTAAAAATAGATTTGCTGCTTTTTTCATGTAAAAAGCAGGAGGAAAGATGATAAGGATAAGAAATCCCACTTAATAAAACATAAGAAAACTTAACAGTAGCGTTATGAAGCGATTGGAAAATAAAACTTTCAGTCGCTTTTTTTATTGAAAAGAAAAAGGAGAAATAAAAAACATGAAGCAGGAAATGATTAACATCAATGCCAACTTGGTTGCAGAGCCTACGTTCTCAAGTTTTGAAAAAGATGAGGAAACAGTAGAAGTTACAAACTTTACTCTTGTAAAAAAGTACGGGAAAGGGCAGAAGAAGCTTCATTAAGCAAAGAAAGCGGAAACAGTTTTCAAACAGCGATTTACACAAGAATATCAAGAGATAAAAAAGAAAAACCGAGTGATTCCATTGAAAATCAAATTGCTCTTTGTGAAAGTTATATAAAGAAAAATGACGGGCATAATTTGGTTGGAATATATAAAGACATCGCAAAGACAGGGACAGAATTTGAAAGACCTGACTTTGAAAAACTTATGGGAGAAGTAAGGACGGGAAAAGTCAACTGCATTATTGTAAAAGATCTATCCCGCTTCGGAAGAAATTATACGGAGCTTGGAAACTTCATTGAAAAGATATTTCCGTTTCTTGGAGTAAGATTTATTGCGGTTAATGACAATCTGGATACCTTTCACATGGAAGATCCCAATAAATCTCTTGAGGTAATCTTGAAGAATATTGTAAATGAAACTTATGCAAAAGACATTTCAAAGAAAATATCAACTTCCCATCAGATTAGAATTAAGCAAGGTGGATTTATTTGTGGTGCAGCTCCTTATGGCTATACAGCAAGAAAAGATGAAGATGGAGTAAGACGGTTATATATTGATGAAAATACAGCTTCCATCGTAAAAGAAATCTTTGATGCGTATTTGAAGGGATTTAGTACACTTGATATTTCAAAGTTACTGCTTGAAAAGAAAGTATATATAGCAACTGATTATAGGAAGTTTGGAAAAGCTAAAGCTGATGAAAATGAACTTATAAGAACTTGGATTCCAACAACAATATTACAAGTACTTAAAAATCGTGTATATACAGGAACACTCATTCAAGGCAGAAATCAAAAGCATTTATTTGAAGGCAAAAAGAGAGAAAGGCTTGACGAAGAACATTGGACAATAACAGAAGATGCCCATGAAGCAATTATCTCGCTTGATACATTTGAAAAGGTACAGGAGAAAATTTCCTCAAAATCTAATTCCATTAAAAATAGCAGAAAAGAAAATAAGAATGCTAAGGATGATACAGTATTTAGAGGAAAACTCTATTGTGGGATTTGTAAGAGAAAAATGAGCGTACACAGGCAAAAAAGCGGTAAGAAAACTGTATTTTATTTTAACTGTAATCGGTTCAGAGAATTTACAACAGAAAAATGCGGAACATCTATTACAGAAGCTACTCTTGTAAAAACCGTTAAAGCAGCCTTTGATACTATTCTTTTAAATAACAGTAAAAGTTATAAGGCTTATCTGAATGCTTATGACAATCTTAAAATAGAGATGGATAAGAAAAAGGAAAAAGAAATAACTGAAATTGAAAGAAAAATTTTAGGCTTTAGCAGACTTCAAAGTGAGTATTATGAAAAATATGTTTTGGGCAAGTGGAGGAAAGAAGATTTTGAAAGGGAAAAAGGACTTCTGGGTAAAAAGAAAGCAGAACTCGAAAGTCTAAAAGAAAGACAAGTTGCTATCTTTGAAAAAGAAGTATTTGAACTTGAAGAAAGGCATAAGTACCTTACAGCACTTTTTAAAGGTAAAACAAAGAAATGGGATAAAGACTTTGTAGATAGCATCATTGATAAGATCTTTATAGGGAAAGATAACACAATAGAAATCAAATTTAATTTTGAAGAAACTCCTGTGATTACTGAAAAACTCGGTAGAAAGACAAGGAGGAGCTGATATGAATACAGTAGATTTTTATTTAAGACTTTCCTTAGAAGATGACGACTTAAAAGACGAAAGTAACAGCATTACTTCCCAAAGAGAAATCTTAAAAGACTATATCAGTTCAAGAGAAGAATTTACTGGAGTGAAGATAAGAGAACATATTGATGATGGCTATACCGGAACAAATTTTAATCGTCCTGCATTTCAAAAGATGATAGGTCTTGTGAAGAAAAATGAGATAAGAACTATTCTTGTAAAGGATTTATCACGATTTGCAAGAGATTATATTGAATCCGGAGCATATATTGAGCAGATATTCCCTTTTATGCAGGTTCGTTTCATCTCTGTGAATGACAATTATGACAGTAATAACAATGAGAATGGAATCAGCAGTTTAGAAATTCCTTTTAAGAATCTTGTCTATGACTACTATTCCAAGGACATTTCACAAAAAATCAGTTCATCAGTAAGAGTAAGACAGGATAGAGGGTATTATTTCGGTTCAAAAGCACCGTATGGATATGTAAAAGATGAAAAAGACCATCATCAGCTACTTGTCGATGATAGAGTGAGAAACATCATTGAAGAAGTCTTTGAAAGATACCTTAGTGGTGAAAGTATGCTTTCCATTTCTAAAGATTTTAATCATAGAGGTGTTCTGACGCCGGCAAAACATATAGGGCTTAAAAGAGGAAGTGGAGTATGGACAGGACAGATTATTAGATATGTTTTAACACAAAGAGTTTATACAGGAGCTGTTGTTGGTGGAAAGACAAGGGTACAGGAAGTTGGTTCTGATAATAGAAAATGGGTTGATAGCAAAGACTGGATAATTAGAGAAGATATGCACGAAGCTATTATATCCAAAGAGGATTTTGACAAAGTGCAGGATATGCTAAACAGCAATACAAAACATATCAGCAGGGAGCGGAAGCATTTTCATATTCTTCAAGACAAAGTCTATTGTGGTAAGTGCTATCATAAAATGACTTATACGGTTAATTATGGAAAAACAGATGGATATTGCTGTCCCTATCGGTACAAAGTAAAAGACTGTGGCTGCATGAAAGGGAAGATAAAAGCAGAAACACTGGAAGATATTGTTTCAGAAGAGATTAAATTTTATACAGAGAGCTTTCTTGAAAAAGAACAGACAAGAAAGATTGAGCATAAAGTTATGGAAAGCATTTGTGAAAGCCTGCTTGACAGGAAGAAAAGACTGGAAGCGGAAAAGCAAAAGATTCAGGTTTCCAAAATGCAGCTTTATGAAAAGCATAAACAGGACGAAATAGATAAGGAAGCATATTTATCAAAGAAAGAAGATTTAAGCAGAAAACTTAAAAATACAGAACAGGAAATAACCATCATTACGGACAAGATAAAAGAAAATACATCTTCAGGACATAACCTTAATGTTGATAAGCTAAGAGAAGCGGTTGCAAAAGGAGAGCTTGTTTTAGACTGGATCAACGAAGTCATAGACAGGATTTATGTTTATGATAAAGACAAGGTGGAGATTATTTGGAAATTTGAGAAAGGGAATGGAAAAGATGGATAAAAAAGACGAAATTATGCTTGTAAATCAGGAATCCCTTGCAGAAAAAATTTATATCATAAGGGGACAGAAAGTAATGCTTGACTTTGAACTGGCAGAGATTTATGGGTATGAAACAAAAAGATTTAATGAGCAGGTCAAAAATAACATTGAGAAATTTGACGATGATTTCAGGTTTCAACTTACAAAAGAGGAATGGGAAAATTTGAGGTCGAAAATTTCGACCTCAAAATCGGAAACAGGTTCAGGAGGAAGAAGATACTTACCTTATGTTTTTAGTGAAGCCGGAATCTACATGCTGATGACGGTTCTTAAAGGAGAGCTTGCTGTCAAGCAGAGTAAAGCCTTAATACGTACTTTTAAGCAGATGAAAGACTATATTGTGGAAAACCAAGGCTTGATTGGACAAAGAGAATTTTTACAGCTTTCCATGCAGATAACAAGTAATGTCGTAGAAATGCAGGATTTAAGACGGGATTTAATGAATGTGGAAGATAAGGTGGCAGGATTGGTGGACAATTTAGGTAGTGTTGTGCATAAATCCGAACTGTCAGAGTTAATTCTTGACCTTAGCAATCCTCAGCTAAAATATGGATTTTTGCTTTTAAATGGAGAGCCGATTGAAGCGAACCTTGCTTATAAGGACATTTACAGCATAGCAAAAAAGAGCATTTATATTGTAGATAACTATATCGGAGTTAAGACACTGGTACTGCTGAAAGATATACCCTCATCGGTAGAAATCACTATATTTAGCGACAATGTTGGTAAAGGACTTCATACCCTTGAATACCAAGATTTTTGCAAAGAATATCCGTTTAGAAAGATAAAGTTTCAAAAATCCGGTGGAGAGTTCCATGACAGGTATATTATCATAGATTGGAATACGGATAAGCAAAGGATATACCACTGTGGAGCATCTTCCAAAGATGCAGGGCAAAGAATCACAACTATATCGGAAGTAGTTGACCAAGTAGTATATGCAGACCTAATAAACAAGCTCTTGAAAAATCCAATTTTAAAGTTAAAATAGAGTAAAAAAGTTGATTGGAAATTTGAAAAAATATGTATCCAATACTTGACACAAGGGTGGATATGTAAATACCATATTGTATTTACCCCTAAGTATAGACGAAAAATAGAATTTAATCAATACAAACGAGATATAGTAGATATAATAAAAAGGTTATGTAAGTATAAAGGAGTGGAAATAATAGAAGGACATATAATGCCAGATCATATACATTTGCTGTTATCAATACCACTAAAATATAGTGTATCAAGTTTTATGGGATATTTGAAAGGAAAAAGTTCACTGATGATATTTGATATGCATGCAAACCTGAAGTATAAGTATGGGAATAGAAAGTTTTGGGCAGAAGGATACTATGTAAGTACTGTAGGTTTGAATGAAGGTACAATAAGAAAATACATCAAAGATCAAGAAGCGCATGATATTGCAATAGATAAACTGACAACAAAAGAATATACAAAACCATTTGGAAATAAGAAAAAATAGATAAACCCGTTTGACGGGTAGCGGGCGTAAAAATACAATAGGGCTTGAACGAATGTGAAAGCCAGCGCCTTGAGGTGCGTGTTAGTAACAAAGGGTTATACCCGAAGAGAAAACCACCCCTTTTCAGGGGTGGTCATTATTTGGATAACTTAAACTAAAGCGTTAATTTCTTTTTCTAATACATCTTTAGAAATCATACCTGTAATTTTCTTATTAATTGTCCCATTACTATTAATAAAAATATGAGTTGGGAATGAACGGATATTGTAATTAATAAAAAATCTATCATTTACATCAAATAATATGGGATAATTAATACCTAACTCTTTAGCTTTCGCAAGAATAGTAGCTTTATCTTTATCACCGGGATTATCGTTTTTAAATAAACTGTCATTTGGGGACGTCATTGATAAAAACGCAAAGTCGGTTTTATCTTTAAATTTATTATAGGTGTTGATTAATTCTGGAGTTTCCTTAATACAAGGTCCGCACCAGCTTGCCCATGTATTAATATATACCTTTTTTCCTTTAAAGTTACTAAGTTTAACGGTATTGCCGTCTTTATCCATAGCGCTGAAATCAAAAGCCTGTGATTCAGTTTTTTTTGTAGTTTGAGAATTGGAACTGTTCTTGTTATCAGAATCATTATTTTTCGGATTATCAGCCGAACAACCGGTTAAAATCACCGACCCGCAAATAAGTAGAGTAAGTAAAATTTTCTTTTTCATAGTTAAACCTCCATTATAAATAGTTAGTTAAAATATCTCATAATTGTAGCGAAAGAACCGCTTAAAATTAAAATTCCGATAATAATAAGAATAGCACCCGAGATAATAGATGTGTATTTTAAAATATTATCGTTTTTCTTAAAGACCGTAAGTAATTGTGTCGCAAAAAATGCTACAAGAATAAACGGTAAAATAAATCCGAGTGAGTATACGAGAACTAAAATAATACTCATAATTCCGGTATGGCTGCTTGCGTATATGAAAACACCGGCTAAAATAGGGCCTATGCAGGGTGTCCAAGAAAAACTAAAGGTAAAGCCCATCAAAAATGCTAAGATTGGGGTAGTGTTACCTTTTTTTAGTGTCAATTTATTTTTCATCGAAAATTCTCTGTTCAAAGCGGATATTTTAAAGATACCGAGTTGCAGTAATCCCATAAAAATAATAAGAATACCGCTGATAATTTGTAGAATTTTAATATTATCATTTAAAAAGATACTAATACGACTTGTCGCAAAAGCGAGTATAAAAAATGTTGCCGAGATTCCCAAAACAAAAAATAAAGTATTAACAATAATATTACGTTTATTAAATACTAATTCACCTTGGATATTTTTTTCCTTTTTCCCGGCTAAAATCCCTATATAAATTGGTAAAATAGGAATAACACAAGGAGAAAGAAATGACAGTACACCTTCTAAAAATAAAAGAAATATCTTCAAGATAGAAGCTGAAGCTGTGAAATCATACATATATAATCCTCCATAATTTTATAATATATCATTGACCAATCAGTACAATTTACAATATTACTATATAATAAATGTTGCATGAAAGCAATAAAAGTGATTTATTTTCATAGGAACAAATTACTGTAAAGTAACGAAACACAAGCAATGTAACAGAAGATTATCACTATTATTACAAAAGTGTTACAACTATTGAAAAGGTGAAAGATATATAATACAATGTTACTACATTGGTTTGAAAAAACGTTAAGAAACTATAAATTTAGAAATTGAAAATACATTAAAGAAAATTGATAAAAGTGAATATAAGTTCACAAATATGAATTTAAGGAGATTTTAGAACAGATGGGTAAATTACATAAATTAGTAGCAACAACAGCAATAGTATCGACAGTGGCTTTCGGATTGGCACAAGTGGCTGATGCGGATACATATACAGTAAAAAAAGGTGATACACTTTGGGATATTGCTATTAACAACGGAACAACAGTTGACCAACTTATGAAAGATAACAATCTTACAAGTTCACTTATCTTTCCTGGAGATAAATTAACTTATAACGAAACTGTATCACAAGTGGCAAAAGCTAAATCACAAGGATACTACACAGTAGTTTTAGGTGATACTTTAGGTAAAATTTCTAATAAATTTGGAGTATCGGTAGATAAGTTAGTACAATTAAACAATGTTTCTAATCCAAACTTAATTTATGTTGGTGAAGTATTAAAAGTAACTGAATCAGCTCCGGCAAAAGCGGAAAATACTGTAGCGAAAACTAGTGTAGTGGAAAGCACTCCAACTAAAACTGTAGCGAAAGTTGAAGAAAAAGCGGCTGCAACTCCAAAAGCGGAAGTTAAAAAAGCAGAAGCACCAAAAGCACAAACTAAAGCAGTTGCTCAAACAACAACTAAAGCACCTGCTCCGGCAGCAACAGTGAGATCTTCTAGCAAAGGATCTGCAATTTATCAAGCGGCTTTAGCGCAATTAGGAAGATACCAAGACTGTACAATGTTGGTAACAAATGCACTTAAAGCAGTAGGAATTAATTTCCACGACTGGCCGGCTGGATACATGAAATTAGGAACAGTAGTTCCGGCATCACAAGCACAACCGGGTGACTTAATCTATTATGCTAACGGTGGAATAGGATTAGCTCATATTGCCGTATATGCAGGAAACGGTCAAGCAGTTCACGGTGGTTGGTACGGAAACCAAACAGTACTTAACACTGCAAGCGTAGGTAGTGGAGCTGTATATATCCGTGTAAGATAATATAAAGTAAAGTTCAAAGGCATCTCGAATGATATTCGAGGTGCTTTTTTAAATTTATATGGAAATTTTTCTTACAGCACTATCCAAAAACAAGATAAATACTTTTCCTATAAAATTTATAGGTTGTATAATAAATATCCGGCATGGGAAAATTTCATTTTAATATTTAATATAGAGCCTTTTATTGTAAAAAGAGGGTAAATATAAGATAAAGTTTATAAAATATACCAGCATAAATTATTATGTTTTATATGAAACAAATATGAAATTTTGATGATTAGATTGAAAATTTTAAGATAAAGTGATACGATAATACTGTTATAAATTTAAAAAGGATATATTGAAATAGTTGATAGAAACCATAATATTATGATTGGAGAAAGACTATATGAATATACTTATTATTGATAATGAAGAAATAATTTTAGACGGAATAGCAGAGTTTTTCAAAGAAGAAAATTACAATGTATTATTGGCAGAAAATGGAGAACAAGGATTAAATCTATTTAATAGTAATACTGTAGATCTAATTATTTTAGATTTGATGCTACCGAAAAAGCATGGGTTTGAAGTGTTAAAAGAAATTAGAAAAATCAGTAATATACCGGTCATAATACTAAGTGCATTAAATGATGAACAAACACAGTTAATTTGTTTTGATCTGGATGCTGATGACTATGTAATAAAACCGTTTTCTTTGGCATTACTTGAAAAAAGGGTAAAAGCATTATTAACCAGACACTATGGTATACACGATACATGGTCTTACGGTGAAACAATAGTCGATTTTACCAGTTACAACGCAACCAACGGCGGGCATGAAGTCGATATAAAACCAAAAGAATTGGATATATTGAGATTATTGCTTCGCTATCCAAATCAAGTGTTAACCAGAAGCCAGATAATAGAACACGCTTGGAGCGATACCGAAGGTATTCCGTTGGAAAGAGTGATTGATGTTTACATAAAAAATTTAAGAAAGAAATTAGTATTAGACTGCATAATAACTGTTAAGAATGTGGGGTATAAGATAAAATTATAATGAAGAATATGAAAATTTTTCCCAAGACTTTTATTTACACAATAACTATTTTAGGAAGTATATCATTGTTGGCGCATGCAATTTTTTATTGTGTATTCCCTAATGAATATCTTAAACAAGAAAAAAGAGAGATAAGAGAAAGGGCTGATGTTTTAGTTCAAAGTTTAAACGGTAAAAATATTTCCGAAGTACGAACATTTTTAGAAGCCTACTCTAAAAATATAAATTTAACGGCACATTTAAAAAGAGATATAAATGATGGAAAGTTCGAATTAACTCATGATTTGGATATAGAAAACAAGGGAGAAAATAACCAATTACTAATAGAAGAAAGATCATTAACGACAAGTGACGGCTACCGTGTTATTGTTCAAGTCGTCCTAAGTAAAGACGTTAAAGAGAAATTCACGAGAACATTACGGTTAACATTACCGGCAGTGGTCGGAATTACCTTGTTTTTCTCGATAGTATTTTCTTATTTTTATTCAAAAATATTAGTTAGACCGCTGTTATACGCTGCTGATGTAACAGAAAAAATGGAAAAATTAGACCCTAATGCCAGATTCGATATAGTTCAAAAAGATGAAATAGGAGAAGTAGGATTACATATTAATAAATTGTATGAGACATTGCTGGCTGTTATTGAAACTTTGAAAACTAAAAATAAAAATATAGAAAAACTTCAAGAACAAAAAGTTAACTTTTTGCGAAGTGCTTCTCATGAATTAAAAACGCCTTTAACCAGTTTGAAAATTATGCAGGAAAGTATGCTTTACAATATCGGAAAATATAAAAATCATAATACTTATCTTAAAAAGAGTATTTCCGTTATTGATGATATGGACAAATTGCTTAAAGAAATTTTAGAATCGTCAAAATTTCAAGAATGGACTGAAAATAAAGAAGAACTTTTTGTAAAAAAAGAGGTAGAAAATATTCTAAAAAATTATGAAGAGCTATACCTAAATAAAAAATTAAAAATTCAAAACCTACTTTGTGAAGAAAAAACCATTCTAATGAACAAACAGGCGTTTGGCAAAGTACTATCAAACATTATAGGAAATGCCGTAAAATATACCCAATTTTATGGAGAGATAAGCATACACTTACAAAATAACTATTTGGTGGTGGATAACACTTGCGAAGCACTTGAGAAAAGTGAATTGGATAATCTGTTTAAAATATTCTATCGCACCCAAGTATTTGATAATGCCAAAAACAGAGGAACGGGATTGGGTATATACATTGTTAAAAATATTTTAGAAAGCTATGAGTTGAACTATAGTTTTCTACCATATAAAGATGGTATGAGATTTAAAATAGAATTACCGATAAAATAAATCAACCGCGGGGAAACATTTTCCTAAAGTTGATTTTTTATTCTTTAATTTTGATAAAATAAAATTTTATTTTTAAATAATTTAAAAATAACGCCGTAATAATGTTTTTAATAAGTATTTTTAAAAGAAGTATAGTTAGCTTTTTCCAATATACAAAGATATTAAGGGCAACTAATAAAGCCTGAAAAATTCTTAATACTAAATATAAAATATTTTTAAACAAAACTATATTTTTAGTTAAATATTTATGCTATAATATGTTTGTTGAAATTCTAGGAAAGGACTATAAAACATTTTGTTTTAAGATGGATAATTGTTATGAATGAAAAATTATTAATGAAGACAGCATTACTTGCCGGGAAAATTCTTATGGAAAATGGAGCGGAAGTGTATCGAATAGAAGATACAATGGAGCGAATTATTCGAAAGGGTATCGGCGATCCTAGAATGGATATTTATTACACCCACGTCACTCTTTCAGGGCTTTTTGTTAGAATTGAAGATGTCGGAACTGATTTTCGTCGTGTGGAAGACAGAACATATAACCTGACCAAAACAACGGCTGTTAATACACTCTCAAGGGCATATACAGCCGGGAAAATCGGATTAACCGATATGTATAAAAGTTTAAAAATTGTTGAAAAAGAACAAAGTAAAATTCCGGAATGGTTCAAAATTTTATGTGCCGGAATTTTAAGTGGAAGTATCGTTCTTATTTTTGAAGGTAGTTGGTGGGATGTTTTTCCGGGGGGAATCGCCGGAGTTGTCGCCTACTACGTTTTTTTAAGAGTTGCAGGATATTTAAAAGCACCTTTTATTTCAGAATATATCAGTACCTTTGTAGGGGGGGCGGCGGGATACGTAACATATTTACTTTGTAACGGTGTTTCATTAAAATTTGCTATGGTCGGTGCGGTAGTTCCTCTTGTACCGGGAATTACGATTACTAATTCAATGCGTGATATTATGGCAAGACATTATTTATCGGGTATGATTAGATTCGTCGAAACGTTTTGTATTGCCTTTGCACTGGGAGCGGGAATCGTAACGGTTTACTTTATTCTTAGATTGGTAGGAGGGGAGGCATAATGTTAATGTTATTGTATCATTTTGTGTTCAGTTTTATCTCTTCGGTATCATTTGCGATTTTATGCGATGTTCCTAAAAAAACCTTAGTAACCGGTGGTGTTATCGGGGCTATAGGTTGGTGCGGATATTGGGAGATGTGGAGCCACGGTCAAAGTGTCTTTATGGCAAGTTTAGTCTGTTCATTACTATTAGCTAATATCAGCCAAATCTGCGCCATTAAATTTAAAATGCCTTTAACGGTTTACTTTATCCCGGGGCTTGTACCCGTCGTACCGGGGGTAACGATTTACGATGCTTTTAGAACATTGCTGCTTGATGAATACTCAAACTCAGCGCATATATTTTTAAACAGCTTTTACGGTGCTGTAGGTTTAGCAGTTGGGATAATTATTGCGGATTCGTTGTTTAGAGTAATAATAGGATCTTTACTACATAAAAAAGGGCGTATATAAGTCGAAAACCAACGACTTATAATAGCATGAATAAAAAATCGTTTTAGAGAGATTAAAAATATTAAAACTAAACCAAAAGGGAAGAAAATTTCAAATATTAAGCACATAACTTTTAGTTTTAAAGGTTATGTGTTTTTTGTTGAATAATACGATTTTCTTCCATTATAAAAGGTCGTAAAATTTCACACAAAAGAAAATTACTCTTATTAGCAAAATTAAAATAAATGAAAAAAGGAAAAATTCCGTTGTAAAAATGAATAGAATTATCTAAAATATAAGATAGTGAAAAAATTTTATTTTAAATTAATTTTGTTAATAATTTGATAAAAAGTGTAAATGAAAACGATTTAAAAAGGAGTTATACTAATTAAAATTGTGATTTTAGTAAAAATTTTCAAATTATTAATTAAAAGTAATTTTTTTATTACTTTATATAATTAATAGTAATAACACTGTAAAATAAGGTACTTGATTTTAAAAATAGATTAACAATTTATTATTTTGTTTTTGGTTTATTTACATAACTAACATTATTTCATATTTATTTCATATTATTAGTAGTAAAATCAAAAAATATATGGTATAATCTGTAATGGAAAATATGAAGGTAATCTAGGGAAGTAATTTATAAATAGGGTTTAAAGCATTATTTTTTATATTACTTGTGTGGGTTATCTTTTTGTTTTTTATGAGTAGTTATAATAAATACAGGAGGTATATTAAATGAAAAAATCATTTAAAAAATTATTAGTATTGTTCTAACGATACTTATGGTTGTTGGATTAGCTGCTAATTATGTAAAAGCGGAAAATTCTAATGGCGATACCGGTTATCCTAATGATGCCGTAGCTGATTCAGCAGATGGCAAATATTATTCAGCCGGAACAAGTAATCGTTTGGGTATGGTTACATCAGACGAAGAACATAAAATTGCGGAGTATTTTGGTTTTTGCTTAGCCAATGGTAAGCAATTTCCTAGGTATGATTATAATAGTGATCAATATTTTGGTAAGTATGAAAGATTAACAAAACTTAACAAGGATTCTCTTTCTAAATTTGTTAGAGATAATCATACTTATAGCCATGTTTCTACACCTGATGATCAGCTTTGGGATCTTTTTACTAAATTAGTTTATATTTATTTAAAAGATCCAACTAATATTGTAAAAAAAGCAGGTTGGAAAGATCGTGAACATGCTATATATGATTTTTGGCAATTAATTCAAAATGAAATGTGGCGTTATACTGATGGACTAAAAATTGATAATCAAGCCAATCAATACCTATTTGGAAAATATTCAAAAGAATATCAAAAAGCATTATATATATTGCGTGAAGATATGAATAAAATCACCGTGCCTATGGATAAATTTGAACTTCGTGGTTATAAACCGGAATGGCATAGTGGTAAACTTGGATATCAAGCAATTCTTACAGGGCGCTTTAGAGAAACACCGGCAAAAGAAGTACAAATTAGTAAAGTGGACTTAGCCGGAAAAGAATTGCCGGGAGCAAAAATCCAAATTAAAAAAGGTGATGAAGTAGTAGACAGTTGGACATCAACAAATGAAGTTCACAAGGTAAACTTAAAAGAAGGTGAATATACTTTCCACGAAGAAGCAGCACCTAATGATTATACTGTGGTAACTGATATTCAATTTAAAGTTGATAAAGATGGAAATGTAACAATCATTAAGAAAGAAACTAGTGATACTGCAACAACAGAGAATAATAAACTAAAAGTAACAGATCAAAAAAAAGATATTGATAAAAATGCTAAATTACAGACAACAGTAAAAGTAAATGAACAGGTTTCAACTACAACAAAATCAGTAGAAGTACCGGAAAATAAAGACGGAGTAAAAGTAGTGGATACGCTACATTATAAAGGTTTAGTTGCCGGTGAAAAATATGAAGTAAAAGGAACAATTTATGCAGTAAATGGTGACAATGAAGAAGAAGTAAAAGAAACAAAAACAGCCGAATTTACTGCAGATGCAAGTGGTCAGGGTGATTGGGATCTTGATTTCGGTAGTGTTAAAAACTTAGAAGCCGGTAAATCATATGTAGTATACGAAGAAGTAACATCAAAAGAAAATCTGGTAGATAAAGATAATAACGGCACTCCGGATGAAAAACAAACATTAGAACATAAAGATCCTAAAGATAAAGCACAGATAATGGTTATTAAACCAAAAACAGAAAAAGAAGTAGAGTTCAGTAAGGTAAATATTGCAGGTAAAGAAATTGCCGGAGCACAAATTGAAATTAAACAAGGTACTACGGTAGTGGAAAAATGGACTTCAAAAGAGAATGAAACTCATAAAGTTAAACTAACAGAAGGAACATACACATTCCATGAAGAAGCAGCACCGGAAGGATACTTAGCGGTAACAGATATAACATTTACAGTAGATAAAGACGGAAAAGTCAAAGTAACAAATGTAAATGGAAATAAGGTAGAAGCTAAGGGTAATAAATTAATTGTAACAGATAAAACAAAACCGGTAAATCCGCCACAACCACCAACACCTGGACAAAAAGAAGTGCAATTCAGTAAAGTTGACATAGCAGGAAAAGAGTTGGCAGGAGCGAAAATTAAAATCTTCAAAGAAGGACAACTGGTAGATAGTTGGACATCAACAAATGAAGTGCATAAAGTTAACCTAACAGAAGGAACATATACATTCCACGAAGAAGCAGCACCGGAAGGATACTTAGCGGTAACAGATATAACATTTACAGTAGATAAAGACGGAAAAGTCAAAGTAACAAATGTAAATGGTAATAAGGTAGAAGCTAAGGGGAATAAACTAATCGTAGCAGATAAAACAAAACCGGTAGTACCACCAACTCCAACACCTGATCAACCGAAAGAAGTACAATTCAGTAAAGTAAACTTAGGTGGAAAAGAAATTGCAGGAGCAAAAATTCAAATTCTAAAAGATGGAAAAGTAGTAGCAAGCTGGACATCAGTTGAAAACAAAACACATAAATTAAAACTGGCGGCAGGAACATACACATTCCATGAAGAAGCAGCACCGGAAGGATACTTAGCGGTAACGGATATAACATTTACAGTAGATAAAGACGGAAACGTAAAAATAACAAATGTAAATGGAAACACTGCAAAAGCAGAAGGTAATAAATTAACAGTTACCGATAAAAACAAACCGGTAACTCCGCCAGCACCGCCTATACCACCGAAAGATAAACCAAAATCAACATTACCAAATACAGGTTTAGCAGATAACGGTATGGCAGAAGTGGCAGGAGGATTGTTACTAGCCGGAGCGGCATTAGCTTATTCAAGAAGAAGAAAAGGTTGGCTCTGTGTCAAATACGGGGCATGAGAAAAAATAAGGATAAAATGCTAAGCAATGCAGTGTTGCTTGGCATTTTTCAAAACGCCCTTAAAAGAAATATTATTTTTATACTCAGAAACAAATAACCTAGAAACAACTAAAATGCGTAATCTAAAGTTATAAAAGCTATTATAACCATAAGAAACTCTCTTTAAAACCTTTATCTTATTATTAATACCCTCCAAAGAACCATTAGAAATAGAATACCTAACACTATTAAGCATATACCCTTTATGTTTTCTCATAGTATTAATAGCCTTACTAACACCATCAGATAAATCGATAGTAGATTTTTCAATTAATTCTTTAAACTCCAACTCATTTCTATACCTTATTGCATATCTAATATCCTGAACTCTCTCATAGCTAGCCTTAAATATACAATCTAATCCTAATAAATAATCTAAAATATCACGTCTAGTAACTAAACTCCTAAAACTCCTATTAAAGAAAAACCTACCATGAGTAACATTACTTTCATCTTCTAATATTAACTTCCAATTATTTTTTAAAAGAGTATAATTAATACCTTTTTGTTTTTTGTAAATATTCATTAGCTTAACTCTAGTTCTATTAAGTTCTCTATTAACATTTTGAATAAAGTTCTCTATTAACATTTTGAATAATATGAAACCTATCTATAACAATTTCAGCATTAGGAAACTTATTTCTAATCAACTTCATATAAGGAGTATAAATATCAATACAAATAGCCTTAACATTACTTCTAGCCTCTTTAGAAAATCTGGAAAAATAATTATTTAAAATATACTCAGTTCTACCATCAACTATATCAATAATCTCATGAGTTAAAGCATCTAAAAAAATAAAACTCATACCATTTTTACTATCTTTAGTAAACTTTAACTCATCAAAGCATAAATACTCAGGTAAGGTATTATAGTTAAGAATGTCTACATGGGATTTACATTTATAAAGAGTTCTTATAACAGTATTAACCGATACATTATTCATTTTGGCTATTTGTTTAAAAGATAAAGTATCAGCTAAATCACTCATTATAGAAAACTTAACATTTTTAGAAATACTACAGTATTTATCTACAAAAGAAGTAGTAGCTACAAATTTTTTATTACAAGTTTTACACTTGAAACGTTGCTTTCTTAGTTCCAAATAAGCAGGGATACCTGATATTTTTAATAGATTAATTCTAGTAAGTTCATTAAAGCCGTTTTTAACTACAGTATAACCTTTATTAAGACAACCACAGCATTCACACTTCTTGGGTTTATATGTTAAGGTACCTTTGAATACAAAGTACTTTTGATTATTTTTTATAGTTTCGTTATGTGTTTTCTCAATAGTTATATTTTTATCTTTTATTTGTAGTAGGTTTTTAATGAATTCTCCCTCTTTTATTTCTTTTGTTTTTGTGTTAAAATTATTCATGACAGATATCCTTTCATAGTTTATTTTTTTGCACTTTAATTATATTGGATATTTGTCTTTTTGTATATTAAAAAACAATACGAGGTATGGATTTTTCCCATGCCCCGTATTTATTATACAACCAAAAGGTTAATAACTAACCGATAAAAAGGACGGATAATTATTTTATCCGTTCTTTTTTGGCTCTGTGTCAAATATGGAGTATGAGAAAATCAAGTTTTATAGATAATATTTATATAAATTGTTAATATTACTTTGACATAAATTAAACTTTGAAGTAGAATAAAAATTAATAATTAAAAAATAAAATTAATATAACCGAGGGAATATATGGTAAAGAAAAAAGAATTAAAAACAAATGCTATGAGATTTTTAGAGGAACATGGAGTTGAATATAATCATTATGAGTTTGATGTGAAAAGTGATGCGGCAAAAACCGGTGTAGGGGTAGCGGATATTATCGGTAAAGAACACAATCAAGTATTTAAAACAATTATGACAACTGACGGTAAAGGGAATTATGTTGTCGGAGTATTGATGAGTGAAGACAGTATTAATTTTAAAAAATTAGCAAAAGCGGTGGAACTTAAATCATTATCTATGTTACCGCTAAAAGACTTAACAACAATTACAGGATACGTTAAAGGCGGGTGTTCACCGTTTGCTATGAAAAAATTATTTCCAACAATTATTGATATAAAGTGTAATAATGTGGAAACAATTATTATATCAGCCGGTAAAGTCGGGCATCAGATTGAAGTAAAACCTGATGTATTGGTTGAGTTAATCGATGCAAAGATAGCGGATATTTCAGCATAATAAAAAAAGAAGTTAATCAACTTCTTTTTAAACTTTAAAGTTATGCCGCTACCCAGAATTGAACTGGGAACGGAGCATTACCATTGCTCTATTATACCATTTAACTATAGCGGCTTACTAATGATTATAACATAGAAAGAAAGTAAAGTACATAGGAAATTTTTCATTTAGTAAAAGTGTTGTAGTGTTACAATAGATGTGAGACATATAATAAAAAAAAGAAGAGTAAATCCTGTATAATGAAGTTACCTACAAATCAAAAAAAGGAATTTACTCTTATGAAAACTATTATAACAGAAAATATAGAAAAAACACAACGATATATACCTCATACTTTACAAACAAGAATAGCTGCAGTTAAAACTTATAGAAACGGTAACTCTATTCGTTTTGTTTGTAGGCGCTATAAAATATCAAAAGCCTCTCTTTTGCGT
Organism: Gemella massiliensis; assembly: GCF_900120125.1. Taxonomy (NCBI): domain Bacteria; kingdom Bacillati; phylum Bacillota; class Bacilli; order Caryophanales; family Gemellaceae; genus Gemella; species Gemella massiliensis. The sequence continues at coordinate 428,668 of NZ_LT635545.1, read as the reverse complement.
TGGAATAAAAAATATGACGGTACTAAAGAGTCTCTTATAGATAAGTCTCATAGACCTCATTCCATTCACCCTAACGCCCATACAGTTGAAGAATTGTCTTGGATTAAAAATCTTATTAAACGTAATCCTAATATTTCTATGATTGAATTATATGCTAAACTTAAATTCAACAAAGGTTATAAAAGACATCCTTGTTCTTTATTTAGAGTGCTTAGAAAATTAGGTTTTTATAAAGATACTAAGAAAAAAGTAATTCCTTATAAACCTAAACCCTATAATACACCTACTGAAATTGGTAAAAAATGGCAACTTGATGTGAAATATGTTCCTAAACGTTGTTATGTAGGAGAAATTCCTGATAAATTTTATCAATATACTATCATTGATGAAGCTACTAGGGAAAGATTTATTTTCCCTTTTAAAGAACAATCATCATACTCTACTGTTCAATTTGTTAAAATGGCTATTGATTATTTTGGGTATAAACCCAAGATAATTCAAACTGATAATGGTTTTGAATTTACGCATTTTAAAGATACTAAACGAATACACCCTTTTGATGTATTGTGTAATAATCTTGGCATTAAACATCAACTTATTAGACCTAGAACTCCTAGACATAACGGTAAGGTTGAACGTAGTCATAGAAATGATAATGAACGTTTTTACAGGCATTTATCTTTCTTTTCGTATGATGATCTTATATCTCAGATGAAAAAGTATCTATATCGCTCTAACCGTCTTCCTATGCAGACTTTAAATTGGCTTTCTCCTGTTGAAAAAAGAAAAGAGTTACGGAAAGAGTCTATAAAAATATGCCGGCTTTAATTCCTTGTTAGATAATAGATTTCACAACTTATTTGTCAAGGACAAGGGCTACGCCTTTTTCAAATCCTTGACAAATAAGTTTTAGAAATCTGAAATGTTCTCTAAGGAATTAAAGCTGGCAAATCTAATCAAATAATGTAATTTACGTCGGGGGCTTCATACGGTTTACATAGAAGCTAGCTTCTATGTAATTCTATTATATCCGGTATTTATTTTTTACTTTTTTTGTCTCACATCATTTACAAATGTACAGAAATTTTTCATTTAGTAAAAGTGTTTGTAGGGTCGAAATAGGCGTAGGATAAGAGGGTTAAAAAACAGTAAATTCCGCATAAATAAATACCCGTAAATTACAAAAGAAATTAAGAAAGGTTTTTATCGGTATTTTTTTAATTTTGTTCAAATCGGCACTTCGTCATTGCTTTTTGAATTTTATTTTACAGTGTATTATATAAATGTTAACGGTTGAAATTTTTAATATAACACTATAAAATTACATGGTGAGGTTTTATTCATATACTTTACGGTAGAAAGGAATTGTAATGTGAGAAAATTTATAGCGGAAATATTATTAAGTATTGTAACGATAATTTGGGGAATAGCTTTTGTTTGGCAGAGTTTGGCAAGTAAGGCTCTCGGTCCGCTCAGCGTTGTCGGATTTCGTTCGATAATAGCGGTAATAGCGATTAGTGCTGTTGCACTTCTTTTCCCTACACTTTATAAAACTCAAGAACCGAAGATTAAAATTCAAAAAGTAAAGTACAGCAGGCTTCTTTGGTCGCTTCTTTGCGGTATAGTTTTGTTTTTAGCCATGTATATTCAACAAATAGGTCTTGCTATGACAACAGCGGGGAAAGCAGGGTTTATTACGGTGCTTTATATTTGTTTAGTACCTTTTATCGGGGTATTTCTTGGCGAAAAACTTAATAAATACTTTATTGTAGGTTTAATCTTGTCGGTTGTCGGTTTTTATTTATTATCTGTAAAAGAAGAATTTACCTTTGAAACAGGTGATTTAATAGTTTTTATCAGTGCATTTTTATACGGTGCTCATATTATAATAATCGGTTATGCTACAGTTAGGGTTAACTCAATGTTATTATCTATTAACCAACTGGTAGTAGTTAGTGTTTTAAGTTTAAGTCTAGCAATCTTTAAAGAGAATATTACACTGGATGCCGTGGTAAGTGTAGCTGCTCCACTGCTTGCTTTAGGAGTATTATCAAGTGCCGTCGGTTATACTTTACAAATTATCTCTCAACGTGATATACCTGCCCACACTGCTTCACTTATAATGAGTTTGGAGTCTGTTGTTGCGGCGATAGGTGGCGTTATAATATTAGGAGAACATATCGGGCTTAGAGAAGCGGTAGGAATGGTTATTGTTTTTATCGGCATAATTATTTCTCAGAAAAAAGATAAAAAAATTAAAGATTAATTGTAATTTAACGGAAAAAATTATGATTTTAAAAAAATAAGATGCGTTTTCTTATAAGTGTTATTATATTTAATAAAGTACGATAAAAATTATAAAGAGATTGTTTAGAACTTTTTAGTTTAGAAATTTCAAATTTAATTTTGATATATTTTAAGGAGAAAATTCATGAAGAAAATTTTAAAAATAATATTATATGCAATATTAACCTGTCTTTTGTTATTCGGTGCGTTGGTCGGCTATTTAATGGCGACGGAGTATAAACCGAAAGATATTGAAAAATTATCCGTAGTCGGAACAGGTGGTAAGGTAGTAGAACTTAACAAAGATTACAGTGCATTAGATTGGAATATAGGGTATGCCGGGCTTGATAAAGATGAAGACTTTTTTATGGACGGTGGAGAGATGGTTTTACCTTTGGATAAGAACCATGTTGAAGAAAATTTAGAAAATATTTCAAAAATAATAAAAAATGAAAATGCTGATATAACTTTTATTCAAGAAATCGACGAAGATTCAAAGCGAAGTTACAATATTAATCAGGTAGAATATTTGAATAAGGAATTAGGGTTAAATAGTATTTTAGCTTATAATTTTAAGGTAAAATATATTCCGTACCCGTTGCCGCCGCTTGGGAAGGTAAATAGCGGTATTTATACAGCGACCAAATATAATATAGATAAGGCTGAACGTTATCAAATGCCTATACCGTTCAATTTTCCTGAAAAAATAGCCAATCTTAAACGAGGTTTTTCAGTTATTTACAGTAAGATAAACAACAGTGATAAACAGTTGGTGCTTATTAATGCTCACCTTGATGCCTATGACAAAGGAAATAAAGGGAAAATTGCTCAGACAAAGCAATTAGTTGAATTTATAGAAAAAGAATATAAAAAAGGCAACTATGTACTGGTAGGTGCGGATTTTAACCAATCGCTTAGAGAATTATCAAAAGAAGAATTAGGAAAAGTGCCTCTTGATTTATGGCGTGCTGAGAATTTTGATAAAAGTTTATTACCAAGTAGTTTTAAACTCTATCATGGAACAAATTCAGCGAGATTAACTAATAAGCCGTATAAAAAAGGTGAAAAAGATATTTATGAATTTGTTATTGACGGTTATATAGCCAGTGATAATATTGAAGTAAGTTCAGTAGAAACATTACCATATGATTATCGTTACAGTGATCACAATCCTGTAAGATTAAAATTTAAACTAAAAGGATAAAATATAAGCGAAACAAACTCTTTGCTAAATTATGCAGAGGGTTTGTTTTTTAATGTGGTTGGTGTAATAAGAATAAGAAATTTTAAAAAATATAATTTAGTTAGAAATTGATTTTGGCGGACTGCTTTTGTATAGTTTATTAGACTTGAGAAAGATATTTTAAAGTGAATTTTCAAATAAGTAAATCATGTATTTAACTTGTAATAAGAAAATTCGGTTAGAATTTTTAGCTTTTAGATTAATCCCTTAACTGTACGTTTTTGCTTTTACTAAGTATTTTATTTTTTGTAGCTAACTTAATTTTACAATATGTGAATAAATATTTTTTGAGAAAAACTATATTATTTTTTCTTAATTTCACACTTATTACATATTAAAGTTGTATAATGAAAAAGGATAATTAGTGGACCTAGCAACTAATTATATCCTGATATTTATAACACACTCATAAGAAGGGGTGGGGCTAAGTAAGAAATTTACTTAAAACCGCCGCCTTCTTATCTATATATTAGAATATCAACAAAATAGAACAAAAAGTGAGGAAATAAAAATGGCTAAAAAAAAAATTATAGATTAATAACAGAGAAATATAATAAAAAATAATGATAATAATTATAGAAACGGAATAAGAAAGACAGAAAGGATTTAAAAAATAATGCGAAATAAGTTAAGTGCAGGTATATTAAGTATATTACTTTTACTAACTACGCTAAGTGCTTCTTTAGGAATTGGTAAAAGTTATGCACAAGAAAATAATATAAGCGATAAAGTTGTTACCGATTTAACGGTAAGTAATAATAATATTCAAGACGGTGGGAGAACTACCGTTCAATTAAAATTTAAAGAAAACACCGCTCATAATATTAAAGGTGGAGATTTTATAGAGGTTACTTGGCAGAAAACCGGTCAACCTACTTTTGAAGGGTATAGTAAAAAAATACAGTTGGAAGTTAAAGGTCAGCATGTGGCAGATTTGGAAGTAACTGTAGATAAGGCTGTAATTAGATTTAATGATAAAGTTAACAATTTAGATGATGTAGAGGGTTGGGCAACTTTTGAAATTACAGGAAGAAACACTACTCAAACTTCAAAAGAAGATATTAAGACGGGTGATATTGTTTCGGGGAATAAAAGGGTGCAGGTTTCTGTTACCAAGCCGGAATCAGGAACGGAAAGTGTATTTTACTACAAGACAGGTAATATAGATCCACAAGATACGGAGCATATTAATTGGTGGTTAAATGCAAATATGAGAAAAACTCATGTTAATAAAGAAATTAGGATTGAGGATGAAATTCAAGGTGGACAAGAACTTGTTAAAAACAGTTTTTATATCACAGTTGAAGGGACACATTCTAAAATATTCAATGGAGCTAATGCCTTAAATGAATTTGCACATTATTATAAAGGATCATCTATTAGTGTAAATGGTAATAAAATATCAATATACATACCTCAGGGATATGCTTCTTTAAATCATTTTTCAATTTACTACAAAACAAAAATAATAAACAAAAATCAAAAAGAATTTGTAAATAAATCAAAAGCATGGTATCACGAATACAATAAAGAAAAAGTAGTGGGGAAAGATTTTAACTATACTGTAAAAAATATTTATGCAGACGGTGAAGTTACGGGAACTGTAAAAGGCGAACTAAAAATCTTAAAATATTTAAAAGGAACATCAATAGGAATACCGGACGTTGAATTTAGTCTAAAAAAAGAAGATAATTCGGCAATTATAGACGGAAAAGATACTATTATTTTAAAAACAGATAATAAGGGTATCGCTAATATTAAAAATCTTCCTATTGGGAAATATAAAGTAAAAGAGATTAAAGCGCCTAATTGGATTGACTTTAATCCGGCGACAGCTCAGACCATGGAATTTGAAATGAAAGATACGGATATTGTAGGGAAACTTCTAAAAGTTTATAACGATGTAAAACGAACAAATGTCCATGTGAATAAGGAATTTAAAGATGAAAAAGGAGAAAATTTAAAAGACCCTGTAGAAAAAATACTGGTACAACTATATAAAGACGGGGTAAAAGAGGGAGAAGTCAAAGAACTGAATAAATCAAATAATTGGTCATATACCTTTACAGATTTAAAAGAATACGAAAAAGTAGGGACAGACGTTAAAAAACATGTCTATACAGTTCGAGAAGTAGGAGAAATTGACAAAAAAATACAACTGAATGAAAAAACATTTGATGTTGAGTATATAAAAAATTCAGATAACAATTTCACTATTAAGAATATTTTAAAAGAATCTAAAAAGGTTAAAGTTACGGCTCAAAAGACTTGGTCAAACGGTGAAGCGGCAAAAGAAGTGGAAATATTTTTACTTGAGAATGGAGTTTATAAGTATAAACATCAAATAGCAAAACCTGAAAATAATTGGCAGGTAGAATTTTCTAATCTTCCTAAATTTGATAGTAAAAATCAAGAGATAAAATATACCGTTACGGAAGTTAGACCGGATTTAAATACCGTTAAACAAAATAATATCGTTAGCTTAGATAATAAAAAATATCAATTTAGTATTACAGAGTATAAAAAATATAATTTTGTAATTGATAATAAATATATTCCTGAAATATTGCCGAAACCTAAGAAAAAAGATGTAGTAGTAAGCAAAATAAGTTTCAACGACGATAAAACAATATCAGAAGTAGTTGGAGCGAAGATACGAATTTTTGAGGGTGAAGATGGTAGAATAGTAGATGAATGGATAACTGAAAAAGGGAAAAATCATACAATTAAAGATTTGGAAGTAGGGAAGAAATATACCTTTAGGGAAATATTTGCACCAACAGGCTTTAAAGCAGTAACAGATTTTATATTTAGCGTAGATGAAAAAGGAAAGATAACAATTCATTCTACACTTACAAGTGGAAAAGCGGAGTATAAGGACGGAAAGTTAGTTGTTACTGATGATAGGGAAGTAATCCCGACCCCACCTGTACCGACGCCACCAACACCAACGCCACCTGTTCCAACGCCACCAACACCAACGCCACCTGTTCCAACGCCACCAACACCAACGCCACCTGTTCCAGCGCCACCAGCTCCAACACCGCCAGTCCCAACACCGCCAGTCCCAACACCGCCAGTCCCAACACCGCCAACACCCGATAAGCCGACAGATAAAGAAGAACAACCACCAAAATCTAAGGATAATATTCCGAAAAAAAATAAAAAAATTACTAAATTGCCAAACACAGGGGAAGTTCCCAACAGTAACTTCGTTTTGGGTATTTTTGGATTAATATTGGCGTTTGTAATAAAAAGAAAATATATAAAATAGATACATATTAAGGTTAAAATAAGTCCCCTCAAAACGGTTCATGTTTTGAGGGGATATTAAAATTATTATAAATTACTTATTCAACAGTTACTGATTTTGCCAGATTACGTGGTTTATCAACATCAAGTCCACGGCCGACAGCTGCATAGTAAGCGAATAATTGCGTTACAACAATACTTGCAATAGGTGCAAGGTCTTCGTTAACATTTGGAATAGCGTAGTCGCCTTTTCGTGCTAATTTTTCCAATGTGATAATTAGAGTATTTGCACCACGGCTTGCTACTTCACTGACATTGCTTCGGGTATTAAGATCCAGTTTTGTGCTGGTAATTAAAGCTACTACCGGAGTTTTTTCTTCGATAAGAGCGATTGTTCCGTGTTTTAGTTCTCCACCGGCAAAACCTTCTGTTTGAATATAAGAAACTTCTTTAAGTTTAAGAGCGGCTTCACAGGCACTATAATAATCAATGCCACGACCGATATAAAATGCGTTTCGTTCTGTAAATAACTCTTCTGCCAATTTTTTAATAGTTTTGGTATCATCAAGGATAGATTCAATAGCTGAGGTTACTACTGATAATTCTTTTTCAATATCAAGTTTCGGTTTACTGTTACGTCTTGTTGCTACTTCATATGCTAAAATACTTAGTATTGCTATTTGTGAAGTATATGCTTTAGTAGATGCTACGGCGATTTCAACACCGGCATGAAGAAGTAAAGTATAATCACATTCACGGCTTAATGTAGAAGAATCAACATTAGTTAATACCAAGAATTTATAGTTGGAGTTTACGCTGCGAAGTTTAGTAAGAACGGCACGTAAATCCGCAGTTTCTCCTGATTGTGATAAGAAAATAAACATTGGTTTTTTCGATAAGAGTGGTACATTGTAGGCAAATTCACTAGCTAGGTGAACTTCTGTTGGAATACCTGCCCATTTTTCAAAATAATTTCTACCTACCAAGCCGGCGTTGTAGCTGGTACCACAACCGATAATATATAATCTGTCAGCATCTTTAATGTGATTAATTATTTCTGTATCAATATTTACATCATGTCCATTAAAGTAATGAGAGATGATATTACGCATTGCTCTGACTTGTTCGTTTGTTTCTTTAATCATATAATGTTCGTAAATACCTTTGTCAATTTCACCCGCATTTAAGTTAGTAGAGAAAGGTTTACGTTTTATGATTTTGCCGTCTTTATCTTCAATAGTTACATTGTCTTTTTTCACAATAACGACTTCACCGTCATTAATTTCTAAAAAGTTGTTAGTGTATTTAATCATTGCAAGAGCGTCGCTACCAACATAGTTAGTAGAGTTATCTCCAAGTCCGACTAAGAGTGGACTTTTATTTTTTGCAACATACAAGGTATCTTTATCATCGGTATCAATTAAGCATAAAGCGTATGATCCTTGTAGCTTAGAAATAGCTTTTTTAAAAGCGTCTTTAGTAGATAAGCCACGATCACTATAAATTTGAATTAATTGAACAACTACTTCCGTATCAGTTTCACTAACAAGATTAACATCTTTAAAAAATCTGTCTTTTAACTCTTGAAAGTTTTCAATAACTCCGTTGTGAACTAAAACGAAACGTTTGTTAAAACTTTGGTGAGGATGAGAGTTTGTTACATTAACGCCGCCGTGGGTCGCCCAACGTGTATGTCCGATTCCAATATTAAAATAAAGGTCGGCAGGTGTTAATTTCTCAAGATTTTTAATACGACCGACGGTTTTAATAACCTTAGCTTCTTTATCAACTATTCCGGCAATACCGGCAGAGTCATAGCCACGATACTCAAGACTGCTAAGCCCGTCAATTAAAAATTTTACTCCATTATCTTCTCCGATAAATCCTACGATTCCACACATATATATAAAATCTCCTTGCTTTTTCCTAAATTATTTATAAAACTAAGTAAATTATAGTTTTAGATTATATATTAAAGTATATATTATTTTACATATTTATATACAAAATTTTTTTGTTGCTAATTCTATAGTGGTGTGGCAACCTTAAGAACTAACTGCTACGCAGTGGATTTCTTAAGGTTCATCTGAGCTTATAATCTCAGGTGAAGCCAGTATTTCACCACTAAGAATAGCAACAAGCCTAATAGCAATGTTTGTAAAATAATATATGGGAAATAATACTGCTTTTGTAGTGAAAGTACACCTTTGTACAGCATTTAACGAAATTCCATTTTCCGAAAAAGCATCCGCCGAATTTTCGATAACTTTTTTCCTCGTCAACTAAGCTCCTGTTAATCGTTGGTGCTTAGTTCGGGCGCTATAATTGTAAATAATTTTCTTCCTTTCATATCATGATTATATGACAATAATATAACATATAAAAATAAATATGTAAATAGATTTAATATTTCCAGAAAACTAAATTAACCTAAATTTCTTGTTTTGAAATTTAGGTTAATTAAAAAATATTAATCTGTTTTTAATTCGGTTGCATTTTTTACGTCATCAGGTAGGGAAATGTCCGATACCTTATTTACATTAGTATAGGAAGTTTTTTGAGTTAGTTTCATAGCTGAACCGATGTTGTTTTTAATCTCAAGATCCATAGTTGTTTCAATATCAACAGGTATAAATTTTTTTGTTATAACATATCTAATAGAAACATTTTTAAAGTTAACGTCATTAAATGTATTGGTGTCGACTTGCTGAGAACCAGAAGCAGAATTAACAATTTCTACCATGAGTTCTTTAAACTGTTCGCCACTTCCCGAATAAGTAAGTACGTAATTTCCATTTTCTTCAGTTACTTTAAAATCTTTGGCAAGTTTCTTATAAAATTCAAAAATTTTTTCAGAGTAAGCAATGTTCTTTAGATTTTGAAATTGCGACATAACGTTGTCGTTGGAGTTTTTAATCCAACTATTTTGTTCAAAAGATTTTGTGTAAATAACATTATCTTTGACATAAAGTTCAGATTTTTGGGTTGTACTTTGTGATTTAGTTTCGGAGATAGTTTTTAAAGTGAATGGTTCAAAAATAATAGAACCGGAAATTTTGCTGTCGACTTTATGAGTTTGTTCACCGTTTACTATTTCAGAAACATTAGTAGAAATAAAATCGGTATTTTTTATACTTTTAGCTGTGTCTGCCGTTTTATTTAAAATGTTTTCGGCTGATTTATTGAACTGTAACATGCTACAAGCACTCAGTACGACTGTTAAAGTTAAAGTGAAAAAAACAGCGATACTACGTTTGATGTTTTTTGGCATATTTTTTCTCCTTGTTCTGTGTATGTTACTATGTATTTTAGCATATAATGACTATTATAGCTAGAAAACCTTCGACTGATGAAAAAATTAATTAAAATTAAATTTTCACAATATAATATAAATAATTCACTATAAAATATTTATTTCATAATCTAAAATAGCATTATTTAAAACTTGTAATAATAGCGATTAATTATTTTATAGTCTAAAATATATAATAAAATAGTTGAAAAAAATATAAAAAAGATATATTATAATGGTTAACTAATAAATTCACCATTGGTTAGATTTGAAAATTTTGAAAATTAAAATAATGTTTAAGGAGGGGTATAATATGAAAAAAAGAATAGTCGGAACGTTTGCTTTTATTGTTGCTATTGGGGGAGTTATTTATATGAAAAATAACCCTAGGTACAAAGAAATAATTAAAACGGTAAAAACTGCTGATACAAAAGGTTTGTATAAAAAAATAATTTTAGAAAAAGATAAACAGGCTTTTACAACAAAATCTAAAATAAAAAATTATGCAATAGATTACGAAAGTATTCGAGGTGTCGGTGAGAAAATTTTTACCAGATTGATTATAAATGATAATTCTAGGTTTAACATTAATACTCTTATCATCCCAAGAGAAAATACCTATAATATAGAAAAAATCGAGTATTCAAAAGAATTGGAAAAGTTATTAAAATCTGATAACAACAATAGCATGATGACATAATAGTTACACAAAAAGGCGATGATACAAAAAATCATTTGCTTTTTTATTTAATTTTAAACATAATTAGCATTAATAATTTTTTATTTTTTAAAGTTAATTTAATGTTTCGTTAATACAGATATTAATAATTATTAATACAGACAATTTGTTTTTAATCTACATCTATAGTTTTAGATAATGGGATTATTAAAAAAATTTTAATACAGAAGTAATACAGATACAAAAATATGCCATTAAAATAATTTTTTAAAATTTATCTTATTTTTATGAGCGGTAAATTTGTAATTGAATTTAATTCTGAGTATAATGGCGGTAATGATAATTATTATCATTAAAAATTTAATAATAAAGAGGTATTTGATATGAGTAAAATAGTAGTAGTTGGGGCTAACCACGCAGGAACAGCTTGTGTTAATAAGATTTTAGCAACATATGGTGATAAAAATGAAGTTGTAGTTTTTGATCAAAACTCAAATATTTCATTTTTAGGTTGTGGTATGGCGTTGTGGATAGGTAAACAAATTTCAGGTGCGGAAGGATTATTTTATGCAAATAAAGAGTCTTTGGAAAAAGCCGGTGCTAAGGTATATATGAATTCACCTGTTGAGTCGATTGACTATGATAAAAAAGAAGTGCATGTGTTATTGGAGGGGAAAACACAACATGTAGAATCATATGATAAATTAATTTTAGCAACAGGCTCAACACCAATTTTACCTCCTATAAAAGGTGCGGAACTGGTACCCGGTAATCGTGAATTTAAAGCAACGTTGGAAAATTTACAATTTGTAAAATTATATCAAAACGCTGAGGAAGTAATTAATAAATTAAACGATAATCCGAATATTAAACGTGTGGCAGTTGTTGGAGCCGGTTATATCGGAGTTGAATTAGCTGAGGCGTTTGAACGTTTAGGAAAAGAAGTAACGGTGGTTGATATAGTAAATACATGTCTAGCAGGTTACTATGATCCGGAATTTTCTGATTTAATGAAGAAAAACTTGGAAGATCATGGTATTAAATTGGCATTTGGGCAAAAAGTGGAGGCTATTGAAGGTGACGGCAAAGTTGAACGATTGGTTACCGATAAAGAAACATTCGATGTTGATATGGTAGTTCTGGCTGTTGGATTTAGACCGAATACAGCACTAGGAAATGGTAAAATAGAACTATTCCGTAATGGTGCATTTTTGGTAAACAAAAAACAAGAAACAAGCATTAAAGATGTTTATGCAATAGGAGATTGTGCAACAGTGTACGATAATGCAATAGAAGATACAAATTATATTGCTTTGGCATCAAATGCGGTTCGTACCGGTTTGGTTGCGGCTTTAAATGCCGGAGGTGACGGTGATGTTGTTGAATCGGCAGGAGTTCAAGGGTCAAACGGTATTTGTATCTATGATTTAAAAATGGTATCAACAGGTCTTACATTAGAAAAAGCAAAACGTTTTGGATACAATGCAGTGGTAACTGAATTTACAGACTTGCAAAAACCGGAATTTATTGAACATGACAACCATGAAGTGAAAATTAAAATTGTTTATGATAAAGATAGCCGTGTAATTTTAGGAGCGCAAATTGCATCTAAAGAAGATGTTTCTATGGGAATACACTTATTCTCATTGGCAATTCAAGAGAAAGTAACGATCGAAAAATTAGCATTAACTGATATTTTCTTCTTACCGCACTTCAATAAACCGTACAACTATATCACAATGGCAGCACTGTCAGCTAAAGAATAGGATAAACTATAAAGAATTAATTAACCTTAATAAAAAAGATTAATTGTTTTAAATATTTAAAAACCAAGATTTTAGAAGTATGTTTCTTTAATCTTGGTTTTAATTTTTAATTAAATTTTTTTATAGCTTATCGCAATATTATTATTTAAGATTATGTGTTATCGTCATTATCGGTTTCTCCTACCAACAAGAATAAAAATTCTATTGATTTCAAACCTAATTTTATTTTCTCGAAATTGACACAGAGTAACCCGTTTCCATAGCTGTCAACAAGTCCGGCTTGTTTTAAAATATTTGTTTGATAAGTAATTGCCGGTGGCGAGATTTGGAAAAAATCGCTCAATTTTTTGTTTGTATTAAAACCGTAGTGAATCATGCGGAGAATTTCGAAACGTGTATCATCGCCAAGAGCTTTTAATAATGATTTGCGAATGTTATCGGCATTTTTTAACTGTGTAGCTGATTCTCTTGTTAACAGTCCAAGGCAAATAACAGGTTGAAACGGACTGTTATTCGTTGTAAATGGTTCGTCGCTAATAATAACAAGACGATTAGCGGAAAACATCAAGGGTATTATTTCGGACTCATGGTTATCTTGCAATAATGCTTTAGCTTTATTATTAATATATTTACGGTACAAAGTATCGAGTTTTTCCGTTCCAAGTATATTTAGAAAATAAGAATTTGTATTTTTATCAACTTCTTTATAAAATTTCGTAAGTTGTGGTTCAAACAATTTTTCAGCATCAATGTAGTGCTTAAGAAAAATTGGGTATAATGTAGAAAAACAGTTTTTAATTTTTTTACGATAAATTCCAAAACTTCTGTAGGCGGAAAACAGTACAAATTTAGTTTCGTTTCCAATATCAAGTAAAGAAAGATTTTCCAGAAAGGTATCGTTATCAAGTATGGTATTTTTATTAAAAGCGTATTTAACTACCGCTAACTTAAACTCATTCGGATCGATAGCATCTAAAATTCGCAAAAAATCATCAACGTTATTAACATTTTGTGTCATAAAACGGCGATAAATCATTTGAACAAGAGGTAGTGACGGTTCGGTAAAAACATCACCGATAAGCGTTTGGTATGCACTGATGTCAGAATAATATTTATAAATTGTGTGTTTAAACAGCAGTGCTTCCGAACTGTTATCAAAATTATCACGTAATGTATTAAGCCATGTAGTTTTAATAAGTTCGTGTGTAATAATAAAATCAAGTAGTATACATTTCTCTCTTTTAGCGATATTCATGCACATTCTCCTATAAAAATTCAATATACTAATTATATATCAGAATAAGCTATAATACAAATGTTTCTTAAAGAGATATTTAATAATAATTACGATTTAAAGCTAGGATATATTAATAATTATTTATTAAATTATAGTTTATATACAGTAATTTTATGATAAGGATATATAAATTTTAATTTAAGTAGCTATTTAATTATAGGATATTTTAAAATGAAATAATGATTTTATAATTATTACTTGATATTTTAAGATAAGAAATTTGAAATAAATTATTAAAGTGTGTTTTAGCTAGTGGAAAAGGACACGAAGTAATGCTATAATAAACAAGAAATATTAATAAATGGAGGTGTAATTTGAAATTATCAGTTTTGGCTAGTAGCAGTAGTGGAAATAGCATTTATATAGAAAGTCCTAAATTCAGATGTTTAGTTGATGCAGGACTTACCGGAAAAAAAATAGTGGAAAATCTGGAACAAATAGATAAAGATATAAAAGATATTAATGCAATTTTTGTTACTCATGAACATATCGACCATATAAAAGGGGTTGGTGTTCTTGCGAGAAAATACAATATTCCAATCTATGCAAATAAACTGACTTGGGATAATATGACAAAAATTGGAGAAGTTAAATCCGATTTGAAATTTCATTTTGAAAAAGAAGAAAGTAAGATTTTTGGAGATATTGTCGTTAACAGTTTTGGAGTAAGTCATGATGCAGCTAATCCGCAGTTTTACACTTTTGAATGTGACGGTAAGAGAGTTGGTATCTTAACAGACACCGGATATATTTCGGATAAAATGATAGATTATGTAAAAGACTCCGACACTCTTGTTTATGAGAGCAATCATGAGGAAAATGTTTTACTCAGCGGCTCATATCCTTGGAAAACGAAACAACGTATTTTATCAGATATGGGGCATTTATCCAATACAGATTCGGCAAATTATCTCACAAGAATTATCGGGGATAATACAAAAAATATCTACCTTGCCCATCTTAGTAAAGAAAATAATACTAAGGAGCTGGCAAGGATGACGGCTGTAACAACATTGGAATCAAAAGATATTGATTGTAACAACAGAATTTGTATTTTTGATACAGATCCGGAATTGCCGACGGATATAATAGAAATATAAAATTTTGGGGAAGAGGTTATTTAATAATTTTATATTTTTCAAATTTGTAGTTGAATAAATGCAGGGAAAAAATAATAAAAAAATTATAGCAATTCTCACTGAATATTCAGAAAATTCTAGTTTTTTTAGTGGGAATTGCAACTTTTTTATTGCATTTTTTCGAAAAATCTTATAATATATTACTATGTTTTAAAAAAATTGACTGTGTAGTTAATATAAAAATATAAAAGTTATAAAGTTTGAACAGAAAAGCTATAAAATGATATTAGGTATGTTCGGAAGGAGTAGTTAATGGACAAACTATTAGAGATTAAAAATCTGGAAACAGCTTTTAGAATTAAAGATGATTATTTTAACGCTGTCGACAAGGTGAGTTTGGATTTGTATAGAAATGAAGTGCTTGCTATTGTTGGAGAAAGTGGTTGCGGTAAGTCAACTTTAGCAACGACAATTATGCGACTTCATAATGAAAATTTAACACGTTCTACCGGAGAGATTATTTACGATGGGAAAAATCTTTTAGAACTGACTGAAGAAGAGATGAATAAAATTAGAACGAAAGATATTGGTATGATTTTCCAAGATCCGCTTTCTTCTTTAAATCCCCTTCATAGAATAGGAAAACAAATAGAAGAAGCTTTGATTTATCATACTGAATTATCAAAGGAAGAACGAGAAACACGTGTTATTGAGTTATTAACTCAAGTAGGTATTCCAAATCCGAAACGTTGTGCAAAACAATATCCGCATGAATTATCAGGTGGTATGCGTCAACGTGTTATGATTGCGATGGCGATGAGTTGTAAGCCTAATGTTTTAATCGCTGATGAACCGACTACAGCCTTAGATGTAACTATTCAAGCACAAATTTTAGATTTGATAAAAGGATTGCAAAACGAAATGCACGCCGGAATTATTTTAATTACTCACGATCTTGGTGTCGTTGCTGAAATGGCGGATAGAGTGGCGGTGTTATATGCAGGAGAAGTGGTGGAAATCGGTACTGCAGAACAAATCTTCAAAAATCCGAAACATCCTTATACACGTAGTCTTTTACGCAGTATACCACAATTAGACGATGATGCGGCAGATGATGAATTATATGTAATTCAAGGTATGGTGCCGTCTATTAAAAATCTTGACCGTAACGGGTGTCGTTTTGCGGATCGTATTCCATGGATTAAAGAAGAAGCACATGAACCTAATCCGACTTTACATGAGGCGGAAGAGGGACATTATGTAAGATGTACTTGCTACAAACACTTTGTATTTGAAGGGGAGGATAGCTAATGTTAAAAGTTGACAATTTAAAAGTACACTACCCCATTCGTGGAGGTTTTTTCAATACGATAAAAGATCACGTTTATGCAGTTGACGGTGTTGATATTGAAATTGAAGCCGGAAAGACTTACGGTCTTATAGGAGAAAGTGGTAGTGGGAAAACGACTGTCGGTAAAGTGGTGCTGGGTTTGGAAAAAGCTACTGCAGGGCAAATTATTTATAAAGATGAAGATGTTACTAAGAAAAATGCACGTAAAAAAATAAAGTATAATCGTGATGTTCAAATGATTTTCCAAGATGCGATGTCGAGTTTAAACCCTAAAAAACGCATTATTGATATTATCGCAGAACCGATTAATAATTTTGATAATTTATCGGAAGAAGATACTAAAAAACGGGTTTTAGAACTTTTAAATATCGTCGGTATGGGAGAAGAGTCGTTGTATAAATATCCGTTTGAATTTTCCGGTGGACAACGACAACGTATCGGTGTAGCTCGTGCTATTGCGTGTAACCCACGTTTAATCGTAGCTGACGAACCTGTATCTGCCCTTGATCTTTCCGTACAGGCACAAGTGCTTAACTTTATGAAACAAATTCAACGAGAGTTTAATATCAGCTATTTATTTATTTCTCATGACCTTGGTGTCGTAAAACATATGTGTGATTATATTTATATTATGTATCGTGGGCGTATTGTAGAGCGTGGTACTCGTGAGGATATTTACAATAACCCGCAACACATTTATACTAAAAGATTGATTGCAGCTATTCCGAGTACAAACTTAGATAAAGCGAAAGAAGTTATTGAAGTGAGGGAAGCTGTAGAAAAAGAATATCAGAAACATTACGAAGATTACTTTGACGAAACCGGCAGAGTATATCCGTTGAAAAAGTTAACTGATACACACTATGTTGCGATGAAAGGAGGAGAAGTATAATGTGGAAAGTAGTATTAAAACGTGTTTTAATCATGATACCGCAGCTGTTAATTCTTAGTATTTTAGTTTTCGGTTTGGCAAAACTTATGCCCGGAGATCCGTTTAGCGGACTTGCAGAAAATCCGAAAATATCACAGGAACAAATCGAGTCGATTCGTCGTGCGAGCGGATTTTATGATCCGTGGTATCAACAATATCTAACATGGCTTAAAAATTTTATCCATGGTGATTTCGGTTTGAGTTATACAACCGGAAAATCGGTAGGGACATTACTCGGAGAACGTATTTTCAACACGTTTAATCTGTCATTATTTACAGCGATATTAATGTATGCGGTAGCAATTCCTATGGGAATGTATGCAGGGCGTTATAACGGTTCAAAATTTGATAAATTTGTAACGTTTTATAACTTCTTCTTCCTTGCGATTCCATCATTTGTATTGTATTTATTTATGATCGCGATTTTCGGTTTCGGTCTTGGATGGTTTCCGACAAGCGGATCTGTAGATGTTAATCTTGACCCGGGGGCTTTTAATTATTATATTAATAAATTACAGCATTTAATTTTACCGGGTATTTGTTTAGCATTACTATCAACGGTATCAACGGTTCAATATTTGCGAAATGAAGTAATAGATGCTAAACATAGTGACTATGTAAAAACAGCCCGTGCTAAAGGTGTACCTGTAAATAAAGTATATTCAGGTCATATTTTTAGAAACTCAATCTTACCGATTGCAGCGTTTTTCGGATTTACAATAACAGGATTGTTTAGCGGTGGTATTTTTGTTGAAACAATCTTCGGTTATCCGGGTATGGGGCAATTGTTCTACCAAGCAATACAAGATCGAGATTATAGTGTTGTTACAACGTTAATGTTATTCTCAGGGCTTTTAACTTTAGTAGGTAGTGCATTAAGTGATATTATTATGGCTATTGTTGACCCACGTATTAAACTGGACTAGGAGGAAGTAAAATGTCAAAAGCTAAAGAAACAACAGTTACAACAAAAACTCCTTCCGGATTTTCGGTTGTAGCACGTGAGTTTAAAAAAGATAAAGGTGCATTTGCATCGTTAATCGTGTTATCGGCGATTATATTATTTGTTATTGTTTTTAATATTTACATAAGAGTAACGGATCTTTATGATAGTTATTTTAATGTGGATTTACTGAATATTTTCTTAAAACCCGGTGAAGATGGCTTTTTACTTGGAACGGACGTAGGTGGTCATTCTGTTTTCGGTTGGCTTATGATGGGTATGCTCAACTCAATTTTGATTGCGGTTGCCGTTACAGTAATTACGATTACTTTCGGAACGACTGTCGGGTTGGTAATAGCCTATTACGGTGGACGTGTCGATAATATTGTTATGCGTTTTGTAGACTTTATGGTAATTATTCCGATTCTAATGGTAATTATAGTATTCGTTAGTATTAAGCGTAATTACGGTATTGTGTTATTTATCTTAATACTGGCAGCGTTCGCTTGGATGAGTTCAACACGTTTAGTACGAAGTAAAGCACTTAGTGAATCACGTCGTGACTATGTTCTTGCCTCAAAAACTATGGGAACACCGGATTGGAAAATTATGTTAAAAGGGATATTGCCTAATATCAGTTCGATTATTGTTGTAGAAGCAACTTTAACCTTAGCTGCTAATATGGGTATTGAAGTTGGATTGACATACCTTGGTTTCGGTCTTCCGGCAGGGACACCGAGTATCGGGACAATGTTATCTTATGCCAAAGATGCCGATGTACTTATTAATAAAATGTATATCTGGTTACCGGCAGCCCTTGCGATTTTAATTATTGTTTTATGTATTAATTCAATCGGTGGAGCATTAAAACGTAGTTTAGATGCAAGACAAAGATTATAGCAAATATATTAAATTATTTTAAAGTAAAAAATAGAAAAAAGAAAAGCTAAGCAGCATTTTGTTGTTTAGCTTTTTTCGGCTCTGTGTCAAATGCGAGGCATGAGAAAAAACGCGTAACTAAAAAATCATGATTTCATTAGAAATTTGTTTTGGTAAGTTGCACTTATAATCATGAAAATGCTGCTACTAGGTTAGATGTTATACAGCTATAAAGTAAAATAGTTTGTTTATGAATATATTCGTTTGCTATTTTCTAAATAAAAGCACTTGATAGAAAATACAACTGTAATATTTCAAAAAATGTTTCCTAAGGAGAAACTTTTATGTTAAATTTTCTGACAATTAATTGACCGTGTTAGATTCTTCTGATATAATACCAAACAACAAACGATTAAGAAAGGTCGTGTGCTTTAGACACGATAGGAGGATAAGATAATGGAAAAAAGAAAAATGTTAAAGGTTGTTAGTTCTGCTATGGCGCTCACTATGTTACTTGCAGGTTGTTCAAGTGCAAGTAACAAAACCGGTGGGAGTAAATCTGCCGTAGAATTTAAAACATCTGTTGATAATGGAGGAACAGCGGTAAGTAACGGAAAACTTAAAGTCGGTATTCTAAGTTCTGATCCACTAACAGGTATGTTTAACCCTGTATTTTATTTACAAGCAACAGATCTTTATGTCATGGAAGATACAATGACAGCAACATTCTCAACAGATAAATCATATAGAATGAAACAAGATAATAGTGATGATCCTGTAATGTTCCACATGGATAGAGATAAAAAAGAAGTTACATTAACCGTTAATAAAGATTTAAAATGGAGCAACGGTAAAGATGTAACGGCAGATGATATTATTGCAACTTATAATTTAATGGGTAACCCGAAATATTCTGATAACGTACGTTACAGCGATGAATTTGAAGTTATTGAAGGTATGAAAGAATATCATGACGGAAAAGCAAGCAGTATTTCAGGAATTAGCAAAAAAGACGATAAAACAGTTGTGATTAAATATAAAGAAATTAAACCTGCGTTATTATGGGGTACAGGATTTATAACCACATTCCTTAACAAAGATCAAGTAGAAGCTGCTTCAAAAGATTTTACAAAATTCTCTGAAGCCGAACTGAATACAAAACCATTATCATACGGCCCTTATTACTTTGATAAAGTAGTAAACGGAGAAAGTGTTTTAGCGAAAGCAAATCCTCATTTCTACAAAAAAGATGATGTTAAAGTTAAAGAAATTGAATATAAAGTTATCTCTCCTGCCCAAGCGAGTGCGGCAATTAAAAATGGCGATGTTGATTATATGAAAGCAATAACAACAGGGGTTTATGATAGTATTAAAGATGCTAAAAACGGAACAGTTTTAGGGCAATCGGACTTCTATATGTCATATGTCGGCTTTAAACTTGGTAAATTTGATAAAGAAACAGGTAAAAATGTCGTAGATCCTAATGCGAAAGCGGCAGATGTCAGAGTGCGTCAAGCGTTCGGTTATGCAGTTGATTGGGATCAAATCAACGAAAAAGTCTTTAAAGGATTGCGTTTTACAGCTACTGATTCAGGGTTATATCCTCCACGTGTAGAAATGTTCCACAATAAAGACGGTAAAAAATTTACCAAAGATACAGAAAAAGCGAAAAAATTATTAGATGAAGCCGGTCTGAAAGATACTGACGGTGACGGATTACGTGAAGATAAAAACGGTAAAAAATTAACATTTAACTTCGCAATTCGTAACACAGGGCAGGATTTCGACCAAACATTAGCTGATACATTTATCAAATCATGGAAAGAAGTTGGACTGGATGTAAAACTTGTTGACGGAAAACTAATGGCACCTAAAGACTGGTCACGTCGTGTAACAGCGGATGATCCAAGTATTGATATTTTCCAAGGTGCATGGGGCTTAGGAACCGATCCGAACCCTAGTGAATTGGTGGGAACTACTGCACCGTTAAATTATACACGTTATACCAGTGATACTTTGAACAAAGACTTGGCGGCACTTAGTACACAAGAAATGTTCGATGATAACAAATTAAAAGAAGCATACAAAAAATTCGACAGTGATTATGCTAATGAAATACCATGGTTACCATTCAGTTGGACAAATGAAATGACATGGATTAATAAACGTATTAAAAATATTGATATAGCAAAATTGAGTTTAGGAGAAATGAAATTATATCAATTAGAACTTACATCAGATGACAGTGCAAAAGGATAGAAAATACTAATTATTATTAAAAACAAAAAGAGGGCTGCCCTAAAAAGCGGAAATTCTAATAGAATATCTTATTGGCAGTTAGACGCAAAGACTCATTGATTTAGGAATACTCTTTAGAGAATTTTTCAAAAATCTAATGAACTGTGCGGGGTGATCTTACAAAATCGATTTTTAACGAAATCACGATTTTTAAGTCGCCCCTCTTTTTTTATGATTTTTTGCTAAATAAATGTTAATTATATTTGGATAACTATTTTTTCGATTGTATTAATAATTTTAAAAGACTAATTGTCAGATTTGAAAATAATAAAGTTTCTTCTATATAAAATAAAGATAACATTGCAAAAATCAATTTCTCCAATTTAATAAAAAAATATAGAATAAGAATTTGTAGAAATTGAAAAGTAAGTAGAGCTATAATATTTAAACAACGGCTGATATTATTTAATAAAAAAGCAGTTTTGCAGAACGTGTTCTATCAAATTATTGAATTAAATAAACTTAAATATAAATAAAATTTTCAGATAATTATATTGACTTATTATTAAAATGATGTTAGAATATTCTCATATTAACTGAAAATAAACAACTGTATTTTATGGAGGGAATAAAATGAAAAAAGGTAAGTTCTTAAAAGTATTTAGTTCGGCAATGGCGCTTTCGGTGATTTTAGCCGGTTGCTCAAGTTCAAGCAATTCAGGAAGTAAAAATTCACCAAAAGCAAAAGTTGAATTCAAATCAAGTTTTGATAATGGTGGTTCGGCTGTAAAAGATGCAACATTAAAATTTGGTATTCTTTCACCACAACCGTTAACCGGACTTTGGAATCCTATATTCGCAGATAAAGCAGAAGATATGTATGTTAATGATGCTGTTATGGGTGGAACTTTTACAGTCGATAAAGAAGGACGTATTAAACAAGATAATGCTGATGATGCGGTTAAATTCCATTTAGACAGAGAAAAAAAAGAAGTAACGTTAACTATTCATGACGGAGTTAAATGGAATAACGGAGAAGATTTAACAACAAAAGATATTGTTGCTTCATACGAACTTATGGGTAATCCTAAATTCACTACAAACACCCGATATAATGATGCTTTTGAATTTATTGAAGGTATGAAAGAATATCACTCAGGTAGTGCAAAAACAATTTCAGGCTTGCAAGTAAAAGACGATAAGACCATTGTAATTAAGTATACTCAAATTCGTCCATCATTGTTATGGGGAGAAGGATTTATCGCCGATTTCTTAAATGCAAAACAAGTAGCGGAAGCCTCTAAAGATTTTGCAAAATTTGCAGAAGCGGACTTAAACAAAAAACCGTTATCATATGGTGCTTACTATATTGCTAAAGAAGTAAATGGAGAAAGTATTCTTGCAGAAGCTAACCCGCACTTCTATAATAAAGACAAAGTAAAATTAAATAAAATTGAATTTAAGGTTGTATCACCGTCACAAGCAAGTTCTCTAATTAAAAATGGAGACATAGACTATTTGGCTGCTACGCCGGCTGTTTATGAAAACAGTAAAGATTTGAAAAACGGTACATTTTTAGGAGAAACTTCACGTGATATGACATATGTTGGATTTAAACTAGGTAAATTCGACAAAGAAAAAGGAGAAAATGTTGTAGATCCGAATGCTAAATTAGCCGATAAAAACTTACGTCAGGCATTCTTATATGCGGTAGACCGTGACCAAATCAATGAAAAAGTTTATAAAGGTATTCGTTTTACACCGACAGGATCAGGTATGTATCCGCCGGCAGTAGGTAAATTGGTAAATGAAAATGCAACAGCCGTTAAAAAAGATGTTGAAAAAGCTAAAAAATTACTTGATGATGCAGGTTATAAAGATACCGACGGTGATGGATTACGTGAAGATAAAAACGGCAAAAAATTAACATTTAATTTTGCTATTCGTAATACCGGAGCTGACTATGACCAAGCATTAGCGGATACATTTATTAAATCATGGAAAGATGTTGGATTAGATGTAAAACTTGTTGACGGGAAATTAATGTCACCAAAAGACTTCGCTTCTCGTGTTCAAGCAGATGATCCGTCAATCGATATTTTCCAAGCCGGATGGGAATACGGAACAAATCCTAACCGTCAAGAGTTATTAGGTAAAAAAGCACCGTTAAACTTATACCGTTATACTACCGATGCTTTTGAAGAAAGTTTCAAAAAACAAGCAACCGATGAAATGTTTGATGATAATAAATTAAAAGAAGCATATAATAAGTTTGATATGGAAGTAGCAGAAGAACTACCATTCTTCCCATTAAGTTGGAACACAAATATTTATTGGTTCAATAAACGTGTTAAATCTTATGATTTAGAAAAAGTTAAAAAAGGTGATTTTAAACTATACGAGTTGGAATTAACCGCTAACGAAGGTGCAAAATAACAGTTAGAAAATAATTAAGTGAATGCTCGACCGGAAAATTCCGGTCGGGTATTACTGTTTTATATGAAAAATTATTAAAATTAGTGCAATAAATAGCAAATAACCTTTTTGCAAAAATATTATCAAGATATTAGGTTAAAAAGATATATATAACAAATAAAAAACAGTATAATATTTGATGTAATTGTATTTTGAAAACCGGTAAGGTGTTGCTAAATGACATTAAAATTGATATACTATAAGTTAGACAATAGACAACTTGAAGCGAAGGAGTGTGCTTAAATAATATGGTATATAATCATAGAGTTATAGAAAAGAAATGGCAAAAATATTGGGAAGAAAATAAAACATTTAAAACATTAGAAAATCATAGTAAAGAAAAATTTTTTGCATTGGATATGTTCCCTTATCCGTCGGGAGCAGGGTTACATGTTGGACATCCGGAAGGATATACGGCGACAGATATATTAAGCCGTTATAAACGAGCAAACGGCTATAACGTCTTACACCCGATGGGGTGGGATGCTTTCGGTTTACCGGCTGAACAATATGCGCTCGATACCGGAAATGATCCGAGAGATTTCACAAAAAAAAATATTGATACATTCCGTCGCCAAATTAAAGAATTAGGATTTTCTTACGACTGGGATCGTGAGGTTAACACAACAGATCCGAAATATTATAAATGGACACAGTGGATTTTTAAAAAATTATATGAAAAAGGTTTGGCGTATGTTGACGAAGTACCTGTCAACTGGTGTCCGGCTTTGGGAACGGTGTTGTCAAACGAAGAGGTAATTGACGGGAAATCGGAACGTGGTGGGCATCCGGTAGAACGTCGACCTATGCGTCAATGGGTTCTAAAAATTACCGAATATGCTGAACAACTATTAGCTGATCTTGATATTCTTGATTGGCCGGAGAGTTTAAAAGCAATGCAACGCAACTGGATTGGGAAATCTGTCGGAGCGGAGATTGATTTTAAAATCGATAAAACGGAAGAAAGTTTTACAGTATTTACAACACGTGCGGATACTTTGTTCGGAGCGTCTTATTGTGTACTTGCCCCCGAGCATAAATTAGTGGAAAAAATTGTAACTGCCGAACAGCGTTTTGTTGTAGATGAATACTTAGATATTGTTAAGCACAAATCGGATTTGGACAGAACAGATCTTAATAAAGATAAAACCGGGGTTTTCACCGGAGCATACGCAATTAATCCGGTAAATAATGAAAAATTACCAATCTGGATAGCAGATTATGTGCTTGTTTCATATGGTACCGGTGCTGTAATGGCGGTACCTGCACATGATGAACGTGATTACGAATTTGCTACAAAATTCAACTTACCTATAAAGGCTGTTATTAAAGATAGCGGTGAGGTGGTTGTACCGTTTTACGGTGACGGTAAGCATATCAATTCAGATTTTATCAATGGTTTAAATAATGAAGATGCTAAAGTAAAAGTAATAGAATTTTTGGAAAATAACGGAGTTGGACGCAGCAAGGTAACATATAAACTTCGTGATTGGTTGTTTTCAAGACAGCGTTATTGGGGAGAACCTATTCCGATTATCCATTGGGAAGATGGCACTATGACAACCGTGCCGGATAGCGAACTGCCGTTATTACTACCGGAAACCGATAATATAAAACCATCAGGGACGGGAGAATCACCGCTGGCGAATATTGAAGATTGGTTAAATGTTGTAGATTCTAAAACCGGTAAAAAAGGAAAACGTGAAACAAATACAATGCCGCAATGGGCAGGCTCATGTTGGTACTACTTGCGATATATTGATCCGCATAATGATGAAATGTTTGCAGATCCTGAAAAATTGAAATACTGGTTACCTGTTGATGTATATATCGGGGGAGCTGAGCATGCTGTCTTACATCTGCTGTACGCACGTTTTTGGCATAAAGTGCTTTATGATTTAGGCTTAGTTCCGACTCGTGAACCGTTCCAAAAACTATTTAACCAAGGTATGATTTTAGCGGAAGGAAAAGACGGACGTCCGGAAAAAATGTCAAAATCAAAAGGAAACGTTGTTAATCCCGATGATATTATTATCTCTCATGGAGCAGATACATTGCGTGTTTATGAAATGTTTATGGGGCCGTTAGATGCCTCTATCGCTTGGAGTGAAAATGGACTTGACGGATCACGCCGTTTCTTGGATAGAGTATATCGTCTGTTTGTTGACGAAGAAACCGGTATGGTAAATAACAAAGTTAAAGACAAGGATAATTCTAAGTTGGAAATAAGTTATAACTACACTGTGAAAAAAGTATCAGAAGATATAGAAACAATGCAATTCAATACAGCCATTTCTCAACTTATGGTTTTTGTTAATGATTGTTACAAAGCGGAGTATATTCCACGTAAATATGCGTTAGGTTTTATCCAATTATTAGCACCGTTTGCCCCTCATTTAGCAGAAGAAATGTGGTCTATTTACGGAAACAATAAATCAATATCATATATCTCGTGGCCGACATTTGATGATAGCAAATTGGTTAGTGATAATGTAGAAATCGTTGTGCAATTAATGGGTAAAGTAAAAACTAAATTAGGAGTTAAAAAAGATTTAACATCTGCCGAATTAGAACAAACAGTATTGGAAAATGCTGAAGTTAAAAAACTGTTAGCAGGTAAAAATATTATTAAAGTAATTGTTGTCCCGGGTAGATTAGTCAATATAGTAGCAAAATAAGGAGAATAACATGGAAGAATTAATTTATAATATTGTCAGTGAAATAGTTGCACATAAAGATGAAATCAAAATAGAAAAATTGGTAAAAAATGCACGTGAACATTATATTTTAACCGTTCACCCCGAAGACTGCGGACGTGTTATCGGTAAAAAAGGTATGGTCATTAATGCGATTCGTACTGTACTAAATTCAACGACATTTAGCAAAAAAGTATATTTAGATTTAGTGGAGTAAAAGCATAAGTTAGAAAACCTTTAAATCAGCTCTAAAGTATAAAAGTTTAGATGATTTAGAGGTTTTTTATTTTTATAGAATTTAATTAAAAAAAGAAAATCGAAAATTATTTAATGTGATTTTCAATGTAATAGCACTATGTGATAAATTGTAAGTTATAATAGAAGAATTGCAATAAAATGTGCTAAAAAACTATAAAAATATATGGTAAAGGTATAAATTAAAGAGAAAAAAGTGACAATATCTATAATTTAGATAGAAAACTATAAAAGTTCAACAAAAAATACAAAAAAGAGTATTTAAAGCGGTAATAATAAATAATTATTAAATTTACAAAAAAACGTTTAATTACGCTGGAAAACTAAAATATTTTCTGTAAGTTTTTTCATTATCAGTTACATAAAAAACAAAAAATATTAAGGAAACAATAAGGTTTTTGCTTGACAGATCAAATATATTAATAGTAGTATATACATATAGCGTAATTATGTATACTTAAAAAATAATAAATAATATGCAAAAATAAGAAATATATAGAACTATAAAATTGTGTGTTATAAAAGTGTTATAAATGTTAAGGAGGAATATTATGTTTAATAAAAAGAATGCTACACAAAAAAATTGGCGAATGATCAAAAAGGGGAAAAATATCCTATTTAGCTGTTCGCTTGTTCTCACGTCCGGAGTAGGTGCTTTAGCAACTCAATCGTCTTCAGCAGCTTTGGCGAAGGATACAGCTAAGGTAGATACGGTTTCAGCCGAAACATCAACAAAGTCGTTAAGTTCTGAGAAGAAAGTAGAAAATGTAGGAGAGGGAAGTAGAAGTATTAAATCCGGAGAATCTAACGGGACAACTCATACCGGTAACAATGCAGGTGGTGTGAATTATCTTTTAAATGGACAAGTAACTCCCGCTCCAACTGTAAATACTACTTATTCTAACACATCAATAAATATTAAAATAGCAACAGTAGCCTCAACCGATAGAGAATTAACGGGGACAGGTAAGCCTGGAGCTACTATTAATGTTAAAATTAAGGGACATGTTGTTTATAATGCAAAAGTAGATAATTCAGGGAAATGGGTTGTTAAACTTACGCAAGGTTTAAATAATAATGCCGGAGATGGAGCTACCCTTACTGATAAAGATGGAATAACTGTTACACAAACGCTTAATGGTGTAGAAAGTACAGAAGTGAATGTATTTGTTTCTATCGGTCATTCAAATGTTGAAGCATCATCTTTATCAGCTGATAGCAAAAGTTTAATTGCCGGACAAAAGGAAGTTACTGTAAAAGTACCGCATGACGTTGGTATGGGTTATTTCCAATATAAAAATGATGCTAACGTAGATAGTCAACTTGGTTTTAAACGAGATTCTTTAAATTCGCCTTGGGTTTCTGTTGATGAGTCAAAAGGGAAAGTAAAATCATATAGCTCAGATGGTTTTTATGATACAGTTGTTCTCGAAATGAAACAAAAAATAAAAGAAGGTACTAATGGCGCATCTTCTACATCAAATGCCGTAGAAAACGGTTATTCGAGTCTTGATGGCTGGAAGAAAATTAATGTTGTAAATGAAGCGCCGACTATTACTTCAAAAGTAACAGGAAATAAAAAAGAAGTTGTTAAAGGTACTTCTTTAGATTTAATGTCACTTATAACTGTTGCTGATAAAGAAGATAATGCAAATGCTACAATAGGAACACCTGTTCATGCAGAGGTGGTATCTGTTAATGGTGATGTAAATACAAAAACAGTTGATACAAACAAACTTGGAAGTTATAGTGTTGTTTATAAAGCGATTGACAGCCAAGGTAAGGCATCAACAGTTACAATTACAGTAGAAGTTAAGAAAACGCCTACTCCGCCCGTACCACAAGTAGCGGCAAATGATGACGGAAGTGTGGAAATTACTCCACAAGGAGATACTGATAAGGTAGAAATAAAATATACAGATGAAAATAACCAACCACGAACAATAACTGTTAAAAAAGGTTCAGATAATAAATGGAAAGTTGAAGGAACAACACCGACAGGAGTAACAGTTGACGAAGCAACCGGAAAAGTAACATTACCTAAAGAAGCGGTAAAAGACAATTCACAAGTAACAGCTGATGCAACAAAGGGAGACAGTGACAAAGCTACACAAACTGAAACAGCAAAAAGTAATAAAGAAACTATAGTACCGGAACTTCAAATACCTTATGATAACCCAACATTAAAAGAAATTTACGTATACGCTACTGAAGAAACAAATATTACACTAAAAGCCACAGACAACTCAGGGAAATTAGTTCAATTTGGTTTGAAATTACCGGTGAGCGGCTCTTGGGATGATCAAATGAATGGTAATAGCCAATATGCGTTATATCTAAAAGCTGATAAAATAACAACAGAAACAACTGCAACAGTAGCTAATCCGGCATCAATCACAGTAACAGGTAAGGTGCCTAAAGGGAAATACACTGCAGGTACAGGATTTACTCGCTTTTTATATGCAAAAGATGAAGCAGGGAATGAAACAACAAAAACATATGAAAATAAACCATCAGTAAATGGTTATATTCGTTTTATTGTAAAAGAACAAACAAGTAAATACGATGCCAAAGCACCGGCAACACCAATTCTTGTAACTGAACCGACAGCGGATATTACTAAAATCGAAGAAGCTGTAAAAAATGCCAATAGTACATTTAAAGATAAAATAGGTAGTGTAACACTATCTGTTGATGGTAGTAAAGTAATTGTAACTTATAATGACGGTAGTACAGATGAGTTAGATGCACAAAAAGTATTTGTAGTTAAACAAAAAACGCCACTTGCACCAAAAGTAGAAGCAAAAGATAATGGTGTTGTAGAGGTGACACCACAAGGTGATGCAGACAAAACAGAAGTAAAATATACAGATGAAAATGGAGCATCACAAACAGTAATCGTTAAAAAAGGTGCTGACGGAAAATGGAAAGCAGAAGGAACAACGCCGGCAGGAGTAACAGTTGACGAAACAACCGGAAAAGTAACATTATCGGCAAATGTGGTGAAAGATAATACAGAAGTAAGTGCAACAGCAACAAACGGTAACAGTGACCCATCAGAAGTGGCTAAAGCCCAAGCTAAAAAACCGGTAGAAGCACCAAAAGAAGTAAAAATAAAAGAATTTAAACATGGTGACACAAGCGTAACAATTACACCTGAAGACAAACCGGACTTAATTTTCTTAGGTGTAAAAGGAAAAGAAGCTAAACTGGAAAAACAAGCAGACGGAAAATACAAAGTAGTATCAAATCAAGCAAATGTGACGGTAGAAGAACAAGCAGACGGAAGTATTAAATTAACATTACCGACCGGAGAAACATTTGCAGCAGGCGACAGAGTTGTAACAAGAGCGGAAAATAAAGATAATACAATGCCGAAAGGAACAAGACCGTCACAAGAAGTAAGTGGCTATGCTGGCTTAAATCCTATAACAACTAAAGTACCTGTTAAAAATCCAAGTAGTTTGACGGACGAAGAAAAAGCCAAAGTAAAAGAAGAAGTTAAAAAAGCAAATCCGGGAATGGAAGAAGCTGATATAGAAGTGGAAGCTAACGGAGATGTAACATATAACCATAAAGGAGCGGGTTCAGACGCAAAACAACCGCTTAAATTAACCAATACGGTAAAACCTGCAGATGCAAATAACGTTAAAGATCCTGAAACAAAAACACCTGTAAAAGATGCAAGCAACTTAACAGATGAGGAAAAAGCAAAAGTCGAAGAAGCAGTTAAGAAAGCGAACCCTACAGCAACAAAAGTAGAGGTAGGACAAGACGGAACAACAACAGTAACATTCCCAGACGGAAGTACGACAACAATAACTCCTGATAAAACAGTTAAGTCAGCAGATGCAAATAACGTTAAAGATCCTGAGGTAACACCTGTAAAAGATCCAAGTAACTTAACAGACGAAGAAAAAGTAAAAGTCGAAGAAGCAGTTAAGAAAGCGAACCCTACAGCAACAAAAGTAGAAGTAGGACAAGATGGAACAACAACAGTAACATTCCCAGACGGTTCAACAGCAACAATAACTCCTGACAAAACAATAAAATCAGCGGACGCAAACGGAGTAAAAGATCCTGAAACAAAAACACCTGTAAAAGATGCAAGCNCCTGAGGTAACACCTGTAAAAGATCCAAGTAACTTAACAGACGAAGAAAAAGTAAAAGTCGAAGAAGCAGTTAAGAAAGCGAACCCTACAGCAACAAAAGTAGAAGTAGGACAAGATGGAACAACAACAGTAACATTCCCAGACGGTTCAACAGCAACAATAACTCCTGACAAAACAATAAAATCAGCGGACGCAAACGGAGTAAAAGATCCTGAAGCAAAAACACTTGTAAAAGATCCAAGTAACTTAACAGATGAAGAAAAAGCAAAAGTAAAAGACGAAGTTGAGAAAGCAAATCCTACAGCAACAAAAGTAGAGGTAGGACAAGATGGAACAACAACAGTAACATTCCCAGACGGTTCAACAGCAACAATAACTCCTGACAAAACAATAAAATCAGCGGACGCAAACGGAGTAAAAGATCCTGAAGCAAAAACACCTGTAAAAGATCCAAGTAACTTAACAGACGAAGAAAAAGTAAAAGTCGAAGAAGCAGTTAAGAAAGCGAACCCTACAGCAACAAAAGTAGAAGTAGGACAAGATGGAACAACAACAGTAACATTCCCAGACGGTTCAACAGCAACAATAACTCCTGACAAAACAATAAAATCAGCGGACGCAAACGGAGTAAAAGATCCTGAAACAAAAACACCTGTAAAAGATCCAAGTAACTTAACAGACGAAGAAAAAGCAAAAGTAAAAGACGAAGTTAAGAAAGCGAACCCTACAGCAACAAAAGTAGAAGTAGGACAAGACGGAACAACAACAGTAACATTCCCAGACGGTTCAACAGCAACAATAACTCCTGACAAAACAATAAAATCAGCGGACGCAAACGGAGTAAAAGATCCTGAAGCAAAAACACTTGTAAAAGATCCAAGTAACTTAACAGATGAAGAAAAAGCAAAAGTAAAAGACGAAGTTAAGAAAGCGAACCCTACAGCAACAAAAGTAGAAGTAGGACAAGATGGAACAACAACAGTAACATTCCCAGACGGTTCAACAGCAACAATAACTCCTGACAAAACAATAAAATCAGCGGACGCAAATGGAGTAAAAGATCCTGAGGTAACCCCTGTAAAAGATCCAAGTAACTTAACAGACGAAGAAAAAGCAAAAGTAAAAGAAGCAGTTAAGAAAGCAAATCCTACAGCAACAAAAGTAGAAGTAGGACAAGACGGAACAACAACAGTAACATTCCCAGACGGTTCAACAGCAACAATAACTCCTGATAAAACAATTAAGTCAGCAGATGCAAATGGAGTAAAAGATCCTGAAGCAAAAACACCTGTAAAAGATCCAAGCAACTTAACAGATGAGGAAAAAGCAAAAGTCGAAGAAGCAGTTAAGAAAGCGAACCCTACAGCGACAAAAGTAGAAGTAGGAAAAGATGGAACAACAACGGTAACATTCCCAGACGGTTCAACAGCAACAATAACTCCTGACAAAACAATAAAATCAGCGGACGCAAACGGAGTAAAAGATCCTGAGGTAACCCCTGTAAAAGATCCAAGTAACTTAACAGACGAAGAAAAAGCAAAAGTAAAAGACGAAGTTAAGAAAGCGAACCCTACAGCAACAAAAGTAGAAGTAGGACAAGATGGAACAACAACAGTAACATTCCCAGACGGTTCAACAGCAACAATAACTCCTGACAAAACAATAAAATCAGCGGACGCAAACGGAGTAAAAGATCCTGAAGCAAAAACACCTGTAAAAGATCCAAGTAACTTAACAGACGAAGAAAAAGTAAAAGTCGAAGAAGCAGTTAAGAAAGCGAACCCTACAGCAACAAAAGTAGAAGTAGGACAAGATGGAACAACAACAGTAACATTCCCAGACGGTTCAACAGCAACAATAACTCCTGACAAAACAATAAAATCAGCGGACGCAAATGGAGTAAAAGATCCTGAGGTAACCCCTGTAAAAGATCCAAGTAACTTAACAGACGAAGAAAAAGCAAAAGTCGAAGAAGCAGTTAAGAAAGCAAATCCTACAGCAACAAAAGTAGAAGTAGGACAAGACGGAACAACAACAGTAACATTCCCAGACGGAAGTACAGCAACAATACCCGGTAAAAAATTAGTTAAACAACTACAAGGTAATAACGAGAATGCAGGATTAAGAAATGACGGAAGTGGATTAAAAGGATATTTAGCATCAACAGGATTAGAAAGTCAAGCAACATTAGGGGGTTACGGCTTGGCAGGTTTAGCATTATTAGCGTTAGTATTTAAACGTAAAAAAAATAATAAATAAACCCGTAAAAAAATAATTATCATTGAGCATATCCGGTAGGAACAGCTACTTAATAGATAATCAATTCTTTTAAAAATTGAATATTTTTGAAAAATCTCAAGTAATAAATTATTGCTTGGGATTTTCCTTATTCTCCGTTATTTTTGTATTTAGATAATTAAAATTAATAAAAATTTATTTTTCTACAAGGTATTATTAATTAGAAAAAATAAAAAACTGTTTTTTAAAGTGCATAAAAGGTATATTTTAAATAAATAATTAACTATGTTATAATTATTAATAACAAGGGAAAAGTGAAAATAAAGATATTACAAAAGTTACTTTATTTAGGCAATAAGTAAGGATACTTTTCAATAATATAAAAAGTTATTAATAAAGGAGAAGTCAATGAAAGAGAACAGTAACGCTTTTATATTTAATGATGATAATATAAAAGTAATTTTTACTAAACGACAAATTGATTCTAAAAATATAAATGATATGGAAAAAATATCGACTGAATATAATTTTGATTTTGAAAATTTAGCATTTAATACTCAAGTTCACGGAGCAAATGTAAGAAAAATAGAAAGAAAAGAAGATTTAAAAAATAACGGTTTGGAAGCAGACGGTTTAATAACAAATTCGGTAAAAATTCCACTTTTAATTTTCACCGCTGATTGTGTGCCGTTAGTTTTTTATGATAAAATAAGAAATGTTGTCGCTTTAGCTCATGCAGGGTGGCGTGGAACGTATAGTAATATTTCTCAGGAAATAATTCGTTCTATGGTTCAAGATTATAATTGTGATAAAAAAGATATAAAAGTTATTGTAGGACCTTCAATATCAATAGAAAACTATGAAGTATCAAAAGAATTGGTAGATAAGTTTAGTAGCTTAAATGTAGCGGATTATTATATAGAAAAAAACGGTAAGTATTATTTGGATTTGTGGCAGATAAATAAAGAATTGTTAGTAAAAAGTGGAGTATTGGAGAAAAATATTATTTTTTCTAATTTATGCACGGTAAAAAACAACGATAAATTTTTCTCTTATAGAAAAGATAAGGAAACATCGAAAAGAATAGGAACATTAATTCAAATAGACTAGCTAAAGGAGTTAATATGGAAAAAAATATACGTTTAGTTGAGCAGATATCAACTTTTAAAAGATTACCAAAAAGTGATAACAGATGGCGGATAGCATTTTATTATATTGCTAAAGAACTGTGGGAACTTGAAGAAATTTTTGTTGTTTTTGATAAAGAGTTATATAAAAAAGGTTTAAAAATTCCCGTTTTTAGGGAATATAACGAGGCGGAAGGTTTTCAATTATTTTCAAATTATTCCAAAGCGTGTAATTTTGTTCAAAAAAATAAAAATTTATTTGAAATTGATGGGAAAAAATTAATTGGAAGAATTCGTCAAGGTGCTTTCAGAGAAGTTTTTGTTCCTTTTTTCTCAGAACAAAAGTTTAATTATATTCTAAATGAAGATGAGAGTTTATTTATTGATACTTTTACACGACTTCTTGCAGTTATGGAAGCAGATGAAAATTACATTGTTGATGAAGAACAAGAAACGATGTTAAATGCCGGAAATATTCAGCAATTTTTTGCGGATATTTGTAATAAATATATTGTTTTAGTATAAAGTTGTATCCTAATAGAATTAACAATAAAATGTAAAATGTCCTCAAAACTCAGATGAAGTTTGAGGACGGATATATTTTTACTTCTGCTTTAAATAATTTACAGTATATGCAATAATAACAAGGAAAATTATAATATAAACGGTGTAATTTGTATAAGATGTGTTTTTAAGTACATTTACTAAAAAACTTTGGATTGTTATGGGTGCACTTACCGCCAGAATAAAACCAAGAACTTTATCTTTATAGGTTAGAAGAACTAAACTTATAAAAATAAATAATGTCATTATAAAAAATGTAATTCTCGGTATTTCCACAAAAAAGTTTTTGGGATTGGGTAACGGATTATAGTAAAAAAAGATAATTCCAAGTAATACTAATATAAGTGTAATACCGTTACGCTCTTTTTCGTTTGTTTTTAGGATATCTTTAATTAAAAATAAATAACCTGCAACAAGCCAAAGGATAAATGTTAAAAGCGTTAAGCCGAAATTAGCAATATTTAGCTGTTTGGTTAAATCAAAATTCAGATTAAATGTATATAAAAAGAAGAAAGTCAGCACGAGAATGCTTAGTGCGGTGAAGTAACGTTTGATGTTCATAGTTCCTCCGTTTTTGTTGTAATTGACCAATAATTTTTTATAATCTATAATAGAGATTATATCATTAAAAAAACTTAAAAACAAGGAGAACTGGATGTTAAGAAAAATTCATTTTAAGAAATTTTATATTTTTATAGCGGTACTGGAGATAATTTTAATAGTAGCTTTAATTGGCTGGAATTATTTTAAAGATCGTAAAATGGGTATGGTACGCCATATTATGCACAAAAATATTTATAAATTTCCAAAGGTATTAACGGAAAATAATATAAAACTTATGTTGGGTGTATTAATTTTATTTGTTATTATTCAGGTTATTTTAGTTATAGTTTATAAAAAATTTATTTTTTCATTGGTAATTAACATTATTTTAGTCATCGGTTCAGCGTACTATATTTTAACAAACAATGTAGACAGTGAGTTTATCTATTACTATATTGTCATATTTTGCGGGGGATTAAATACTCTTCGTTTTCTTCAATTTTTAACTTTAGATTTAAAAAAAGAAATATAAACTTTATTCGGTAAGGTTTTAAAATAGCAAAAAAGAGAGTGACTTAAAAATCGTGATTTTTTAAAACAAGATTTTATGAGTTACTCTCTTTATTTTTAATTATTTATAATCATTTTTAGCATCAGGTTTTTGCCCTTTGTCTTTATTAATATCTACAGGTAATGAGCCGTCAAGTTGCCAATCGTTCCAACCTCCATCGTAGAAGTAAGTGTTAGCACGTCCGGTAAGTTGAGTCATAAACCATGGTACAGCATTACGCCAACCGGTACCGCAGTATAGGGCAATTTTATCTGTTTCGCTGATACCTTGACCTTTCCATAAATTATAAATTTCTTGCGGATTACGAAGTGTGCCGTCCGGATCGTAATAGTCGCTTAAGTCGGCTTTGTTTTCTCCTGCAAAACCGAAAATTGCTCCTTGAGGTTCACCTGCTTTATCAATATAATCATAACCGCTGGTTTTTCCTAAGTATTCATCCCATGAGCGAATACTTACTAATTTAATTCCTTCATCTTTAACTTTTTGTGCCATTTCTTTAGCACGAGATATATTGTATTCCGGGTGAGCTGGTATTTTTGTACCGAAGTCTGTTTCTTCTTTAGGTGTATTAACGTTAGTTTCCGTTTCAAAGCCTGCATTTTTCCACGCTTTTAGTCCACCGTTCATTATGCGGACATCTTTTACTCCTGCCCATTTCAACGCCCAGTTTACACGAAATGCCGCTGAGGCATCATCTGAATATAAAATAACTGTTTTATCGGCAGTAATACCTTGTTTTAATAAATTTTTCTTAATTTCATCAGCCGAACGTAGGTTCCATACCGGACCATCTTCTACCCAGTCTGTGTTAAAGTGATAAGCACCTTTAATATGTTCTTTATAAGCTACTGCTTTATCTCCCTCACCCCAAGAAACTTCGAAAATGCTATATTTATCATTGGTATAGGTTTCAGGTTTTTTATTATCTTGAACGTCTTTAACCCATTTAGGAGAAACTAAGTTTTGATATTCGGGATAACTAACTAATTTTTCTTTATTAGCATCATTATCTGCAAATTTTTTATAATCTTCAAATTTATAAACTTCATAACCTAAGTTTGCAAATTTATCAGCAACTTTATTTAGGTTATCTTTATTAGTATCATAAACGACAACTTTTTTATTTTTATCAATACCTTTATCGCTAATAAATTTATCTTCTTTATCTTTATTAACATTACCTATAAATGTTGCTGAATATTGAATAGAGTTTTTTAAGTGACCTCCGTTTTTAATATCATCGGTTTTAAATCCGTTGTAACTTTCGTCACTGCGTGTATCAATAAATTGATAATCAGAGTTTCCTATATTTTTTGTGAAATCTTCTAAAGAAATAGATTTAATTTCCTTTTTTTGAGTTTGTGAAGAAGAGTTGTTCTTAGTAGAACATCCGCTAAGCATCAAACCTGCTGCTAAGAAAACTACTCCTGTTTTTTTAAAATCAATCATTATATTATTTGTGACAACCTGCCGCTTTCCTCCTTATATTTGTCCAATATAATTATATACCATAATGTATTTTGTGTAAACAGTAATTTTTTTGTATTAGTACAATTACTTTAGAAAAGTTAATTAATATTTGGAAAAGGTATGCTATAATTGACAAAGCAAAATAGTATATAGATATTTTAATCAAAACTATGACTTTAAAAAATGTTTGGCTTATATTTTGAGCAAATTCAATCTAATTTATAATTATTTTTTCCATATAAATGCAAAATATTTAACTTAAAAATTTGAGAAAACATATTCATGACTTTTTATTTATATTTTTTTGATAAAACACTTGTAATGTAGCGGAATATCATGTATAATAGTGAATGTCGGTCTGAAGAGGACTTGCGTTGAAGCGAAAGGTTACTGACACGCCCGGTCGCTTTGCCATGGCATGGCGTGCTGGAGAACTTTCGTGGAGAAGTTGCTACTCGATAGCAGCGAATAAATGTATAGGAGGAGAAATGATGGCAAAACAAAAAATTCGTATTCGTTTAAAAGGATATGATCACAGATTAGTTGATCAAAGTGCAGAAAAAATTGTTGAAACTGCAAAACGTTCTGGTGCTAAAGTATCTGGGCCAATCCCGTTACCAACAGAAAAAGCGGTATATACAATTTTACGTTCAGTTCACATTTATAAAGATAGCCGTGAACAATTTGAACAACGTACACACAAACGCCTAATCGATATTATTGAACCAACACAAAAAACAGTTGATGCTTTAATCAGCTTAAACTTACCATCAGGTGTTGACATCGAATTAAAATTATAATATAGGAGGTGACTTTCGATGACCAAAGGTATCTTAGGAAGAAAAGTAGGTATGACGCAAATCTTCGCTGAAAATGGGGAATTAATTCCGGTAACAGTAGTTGAGGCGAAAGGGAATGTCGTTCTACAAAAGAAAACAGAAGAAGTTGAAGGATACAATGCAATCCAATTAGGATTCGACGATAAACGTCCTTACGATAAAGAACGTAAAGATCGTTTAGTAAAAGTTGCGAATAAACCTGAACAAGGTCACGCAGATAAAGCGAACACTGCACCAAAACGATTCATTAGAGAAATCAGAGATGTAGAAGTTGCTAGTTATGAAGTAGGTCAAGAAGTCCAAGTTGATATTTTTGCAGCAGGGGACTTAGTTGACGTAACAGGAGTAAGTAAAGGTAAAGGATTCCAAGGGGCAATCAAACGCCACGGGCAAAGTCGTGGACCGATGGCTCACGGTTCTCGTTACCACCGTCGTCCTGGATCAATGGGACCTGTAGCACCTAACCGTGTATTTAAAGGTAAAGCACTGCCGGGGCAAATGGGTGGAGTTACAGTTACAACTCAAAACTTAGAAATAGTAAGCGTAGATGTAGAAAATGGATTAATCTTAATTAAAGGTTGTATTCCGGGTTCTAAAAAAAGCTTCGTAAAAATCCAATCAGCAGTTAAATCTGGTAAATAATCAGAAAATATACGGAAGGAGGAAATTAGAAAATGCCACAATTAGATTTATTTAAACAAGACGGTACTAAAGTCGGTGCAGTAGAAGCTAATGACGCAGTATTCGGAATTGAACCTAATCAACACGTTTTATTCCAAGCGGTAACATTACAACGTGCATCACTTCGTCAAGGTACACACAAAACAAAAGGACGTTCTGAAGTTTCAGGTGGTGGTCGCAAACCATGGCGTCAAAAAGGAACAGGTCGTGCTCGTCAAGGATCTATCCGTTCACCACAATGGCGTGGAGGTGGTACAGTATTTGGACCTACACCACGTAGTTACAGCTTCAAAATGCCTAAAAAAATGCGTCGTTTAGCATTGCGTTCTGCTTTATCTTCTAAAGTAGCGGCTAA
The DNA here is from genome assembly GCF_900120125.1 of Gemella massiliensis. Taxonomy (NCBI): domain Bacteria; kingdom Bacillati; phylum Bacillota; class Bacilli; order Caryophanales; family Gemellaceae; genus Gemella; species Gemella massiliensis. The sequence continues at coordinate 389,505 of NZ_LT635545.1, read as the reverse complement.
CGAAGTGTTTGCATTGGAAACATTAGCATTTGATACAATTAAAACTAAAAACTTTAAAACAATGTTGACAAACTTAAACCTGGATAAAAAAGTATTGTTCGTAGTTTCAGAATTTGAAGAAAATACAGTATTATCAGGAAGAAATATTCCGGGGGTTGAATTCGTAGAAACAACCGGTCTTAATGTATTAGACATCTTAGGAAGTAATAAAGTAGTCTTCACTAAAGATGCACTAGAAAAAGTTGGGGAGGTATTAGCATAATGGATGCACGCGATATTATCAAACGCCCAGTATTAACTGAAAAAAGTTATTTATTAATGCAAGAAAATAAATACACTTTCCTAGTAGACACACGTGCTCACAAAACTCAAATTAAACAAGCTATCGAAGAAATCTTCGGTGTTAAAGTTGAGAAAGTAAACGTAATGAACTACAAACCGAAATTCCGTCGTGTCGGAAGATACGGTGGGTACACTAACAAAAGAAGAAAAGCTATCGTTAAGTTAGCTAAAGGACAAACAATCGAAGGATTATTCGCATAAGAATAAATTCCATATACCACTAAGGAGGAACAATGACAAATGGCTATTAAAGTATATAAAGCTATTACTAATGGGCGTCGTAATATGACATCATTAGATTTTGCAGAAATTACAACAAGCAAACCAGAAAAGTCATTATTAGCACCGCTACCGAAAAAAGCGGGAAGAAATAACCAAGGTAAAATTACTGTGCGTCACCACGGAGGCGGTCACAAAAAACAATACCGTATTATTGACTTCAAGAGAAATAAAGACAACGTACCGGCAAAAGTTGCCACAATTGAGTACGATCCAAACCGTTCAGCGAATATCGCTTTACTACACTACGCAGATGGTGAAAAACGTTACATCATCGCTCCCAAAGAATTACAAGTAGGACAAGTAGTAATATCAGGGGTTGAAGCTGACATCAAAATAGGTAATACATTACCGTTATCAAATATCCCGGTAGGGACATTAATTCACAATATTGAACTTAAACCCGGTAAAGGTGGACAATTAGTACGTTCAGCCGGAGCAAGTGCTCAAGTGCTTGGTAAAGAAGGTAAATACGTATTAGTGCGTCTTAAATCAGGGGAAGTAAGAATGATCTTAGCAACTTGCCGTGCTACAATCGGAGAAGTTGGTAATGAACAACATGGATTGGTAAATATCGGTAAAGCCGGTAGAACTCGTTGGTTAGGTAAAAGACCTACTGTACGTGGATCTGTTATGAACCCGAACGATCACCCACACGGTGGTGGTGAAGGACGTACTTCAATCGGACGTAAATCACCTATGTCACCATGGGGTAAACCTACACTTGGTAAGAAAACACGTTCTAAAAAAGCTCGTTCAAACAAATTTATCGTACGTGCTAGAACTAAATAATAAAGCATATAGAAGGTTAGGTGGTGAGGAGCAAAAGCTCTTTACCAAAAACCTAATGATAACGCAAAGTATCAGAAAGGAGATAACACAATGGCTCGTAGTTTAAAAAAAGGACCATTCGCTGATCACCACTTATTGGCAAAAGTTGAAAAAATGAACGGACAAGAGAAAAAACAAGTAATTAAAACTTGGTCACGTCGTTCAACAATTTTCCCATCATTTATCGGAATTACTTTTGCAGTATATGACGGAAGAAAACACGTTCCTGTTTACGTGACTGAAGACATGGTAGGGCACAAACTTGGTGAATTTGCACCAACAAGAACTTACAAAGGTCACGCAGCAGATGACAGAAAAACAAGAAGATAATTTATAGAAATTTTTAATAACACAAGGAGGCACATTCATGGAGTCAAAAGCAATCGCTAAGACAGTCCGCATCGCTCCACGTAAAGTAAGATTGGTATTAGACCTAGTACGTGGTAAAAAAGTGGGCGAAGCATTAGGAATTTTAGAATTCACAACTAAAGCAGCTTCACTACCAGTAGCTAAAGTAATTAAATCAGCTGCTGCAAACGCTGAACATAACTATGGAATGAATGTAGAAGACTTAGTAGTATCTCAAGCATTTGCAAACGAAGGACCGACACTTAAACGTTTCCGTCCAAGAGCAAAAGGTGCTGCAAGTTCAATCAATAAAAGAACAAGTCACATTACTATCGTATTAAGTGACAATAAATAATTAAAATTAATAAGCTAAACTAGTAAAAGGAGGCTACAAACTGTGGGTCAAAAAGTACATCCAATAGGCTTACGTGTCGGAGTAATTCGTGATTGGGATTCAAAATGGTATGCAGAAAAAGATTTTGCTACTAACTTACACGAAGACTTTAAAGTTCGTGAGTTCATCAGTAAAAAATTAAAAGATGCTTCAGTTTCTAAAGTTGAAATTGAAAGATTTGATAAGAAAGTAAATATTTCAGTACACACCGGTAAACCGGGTATGGTAATTGGTAAAGGTGGATCTGAAATTGACAAATTAAGATTAGAATTAAATAAACTAACAGGCAAAAGAGTACACATTAATGTAGTTGAAATCAAAAAAGTTGATATCGATGCAAAATTAGTAGCTGAAAATATTGCCCGTCAATTAGAAGCACGTGTGTCATTCCGTCGTGCTCAAAAACAAGCTATCCAAAGAGCTATGAGAGCAGGAGCAAAAGGAATTAAAACTCAAGTATCAGGTCGTCTTGGTGGAGCTGATATCGCTCGTGCAGAACACTATTCAGAAGGGTCAGTGCCACTACACACATTAAGAGCGGATATTGATTATGCTCATGAAGAAGCAGATACAACTTATGGTAAACTTGGGGTTAAAGTTTGGATTAACCGTGGTGAAGTATTACCAGCTAAAAAATCTGAAAAAGGAGGTAACTAATTTATGTTAATGCCTAAACGTGTTAAATATCGTCGTCAACATAGACAATCAACAAAAGGTAAATCTAAAGGCGGAAATGTAGTAGACTTTGGTGAATTTGGTTTACAAGCAACTACTGCATCACGAGTTACTTCTCGCCAAATTGAATCAGCACGTATTGCGATGACTCGTTATATGAAACGTGGTGGTAAAGTATGGATTAAAATCTTCCCTCATATGCCTTATACTAAAAAACCTTTAGAAGTTCGTATGGGATCTGGTAAAGGTGCAGTAGAAGGATGGGTTGCAATAGTTAAACCAGGTAGAGTGATGTTTGAAGTTGCTGGAGTAAGTGAAGAAGTTGCACGTGAAGCTCTAAGACTTGCATCTCATAAGTTACCTGTTAAATGTAAATTTGTAAAACGTGAAGAAACAGGTGGTGAAGCATAATGAAAACAAATGAATTCAAATCTATGATTAGAGAATTAACTTCACAAGAGTTAGAAGCAAAAATCAAAGAATTAAAAGAAGAGCTTTTCAACTTACGCTTCCAATTGGCAACAGGTCAATTAGAAAATACAGCTCGTATTAGTCAAGTTAGAAAATCAATCGCTCGTATGAAAACTGTTATTCGCGAAAGAGAATTAGCGAATAAATAATATAGGAGGCAAACATGACTGAGAGAAACGATAGAAAAGTTTACGTTGGAAAAGTAGTTTCTGATAAAATGGATAAAACTATTACTGTTTTAGTAGAAACATACAAAAAACATCCTTTATACGGTAAACGTGTAAAATATTCTAAAAAATTTAAAGCACATGATGAAAATAATGTAGCAAAATTAAACGATATTGTTAAAATAATGGAAACTCGTCCATTATCTGCAACTAAACACTTCCGTTTGGTAGAAGTAGTAGAAGAAGCAGTTATTATTTAAGAAAACTAGGATAAACCCTAAGAAGGAGGCAAAAAGCGCATGATTCAACAAGAAACACGCTTAAAAGTGGCTGATAACTCAGGAGCTAAAGAAGTTTTAACAATCAAAGTTCTAGGTGGTTCAGGGCGTAAAGTTGCTAACATCGGTGACGTAATTGTATGTTCTGTTAAGAAAGCAACACCAGGTGGAGTTGTTAAAAAAGGTGATGTAGTTAAAGCTGTAATCGTTCGTACAAAAACAGGAGCTCGTCGTAATGACGGTTCATATATTAAATTTGATGAAAATGCTTGTGTAATTATCCGTGATGATAAGAGCCCACGTGGTACACGTATTTTCGGACCAGTTGCACGTGAGTTAAGAGACGGTAACTACATGAAAATCGTATCACTAGCTCCAGAAGTATTATAATAATACAAGTACAATAAAGAAGGAGGCTAGCAAGAAATGTTCATTAAAAAAGGTGATAAAGTTGTAGTTATTACTGGTAAAGACAAAGGTAAAGTCGGTACGGTAATTGAAGCACAACCTAAAAAAGATCGTGTAGTTGTTGAAGGTGTTAACATTATCAAAAAACACGTTAAAAATTCTCAAGACGCTCCACAAGGTGGAATCGTTGAAAAAGAAGCGGCAATTCACGTATCAAACGTAATGTTACAAGACCCTGAAACAGGTAAACCGACACGTGTAGGTTTTGAAACTAGAGATGGTAAAAAAGTTCGTATCTCTAAAAAATCAGGAAAAGAAATATAATTAATAGTTGAAGAAAGGAGGCACTATTTTAGATGGCTCGTTTAGAAGAAAAATTTAAAACTGAGATAACAAAAGAATTAATGACAAAATTTGAGTACAAAAGTGTAATGCAAGTACCCAAAATTGAGAAAATAGTAATTAACATGGGTGTGGGAGATGCAGTTCAAAACTCTAAAGCCCTAGATAACGCAGTAGCTGAATTAGCTTTGATTTCTGGTCAAAAACCGTTGATAACAAGAGCTAAAAAATCAATCGCTACTTATAGATTGCGTGAAGGTATGCCGATCGGAGCAAAAGTTACTTTACGTGGAGAAAGAATGTATGAATTCTTTGATAAATTAGTAACAGTTGCACTTCCACGTGTACGTGATTTCCACGGTATTCCTAAAAAAGCATTTGACGGTCGTGGTAATTACACACTAGGAATAAAAGAACAATTAATTTTCCCAGAGATTGATTACGATAAAGTAAGTAAAGTACGTGGTATGGACATCGTAGTAGTAACAACAGCAAACACAGATGAGGAAGCTCGTGAGTTACTAACACTTTGTGGTATGCCGTTTGCAAAATAAGAAAGGTGAGGTAGTAATACATGGCTAAAAAAGCAATGGTAGAACGTGAACTTAAACGCCAAAAATTAGTTGATAAATATGCAGCTAAAAGAGCGGAACTTAAAGCTAAAGGTGATTACATCGGACTTAGCAAACTTCCTAAAAACTCAGCACCGGCTAGACTGCACAATCGTTGCAGCATAACTGGACGTCCTCATGGATACATTGGAAAATTCGGTATCAGCCGTATTAAATTCCGTGAATTAGCTTACAAAGGACAAATTCCCGGAGTTAAAAAATCAAGTTGGTAATATAGTAGAAGAAAGGAGGATTTATCCTAATGACAATGACAGATCCTATCGCAGATATGCTAACACGTATTCGTAATGCTAATATGGTAAAACACGAAACATTAGAAGTACCTGCGTCAAACATTAAAAAGCAAATTGCAGAAATATTAAAAGAAGAAGGGTTTATCAAAGATGTAGAGTACATCGAAGATAACAAACAAGGAATTATTAAAATTTCTCTTAAATACGCTAAAGGCGAAAGAGTAATTAAAGGAATTAAAAGAATTTCAAAACCTGGTCTACGTGTTTATGCTAAAGCAAATGAATTGCCAAAAGTATTAAACGGATTAGGGATTGCAATCGTATCAACTTCAAATGGAGTTGTAACTGATAAAGTTGCACGTAAAAACAATACAGGTGGAGAAGTATTAGCTTACATCTGGTAATATTATAAGGAGGTGCCAATTAAATGTCACGTATAGGTAATAAAGTTATTACAATACCTGCAGGGGTTGAAGTTAACATCGCTGATAACTTCGCAACAGTAAAAGGACCTAAAGGTGAATTAAAACAACAATTTGACAAAGAAATTACTTTCAACATTGAAGGAAGTGAAATTACAGTAGTACGTCCATCTGATTCAAAACGTCACCGTACAATTCACGGTACAACACGTGCTATCTTAGCAAATATGGTAGAAGGTGTGTCAACAGGATTTAAAAAAGAACTTGAATTAATCGGGGTTGGGTATCGTGCTCAAATGCAAGGTAAAAAATTAGTGCTAAGCGTCGGTTATTCACATCCGGTTGAATTTGAAGAAATTGATGGAATCAAATTAGGTGTTGAAGGAAACACTAAAGTTAGTATCGAAGGTATTAACAAAGAAGTAGTAGGACAATATGCAGCAAAAGTTCGTGCAGTACGTCCGCCAGAACCTTATAAAGGTAAAGGTATTCGCTATGTTGGTGAATATGTACGTCGTAAAGAAGGAAAAACTGGTAAATAATAGATAACAGAAAGGAGTGTTTCAAATATGATTACGAAACTTGACAAAAATAAAGTTCGTAAAAAAAGACACGCAAGAGTACGTGTTAAAGTTCAAGGGACTACTGAAGTACCACGTTTAAACGTTTATCGTTCAAATACAAATATTTATGCACAAATTATTGATGACACTAAAGGTGTTACACTAGCTCAAGCATCTTCATTAAAACTTGAAAATGTATCAAAATCAAGTGTTGAAGCAGCTAAAGAAGTTGGAAAACTAATCGCAGAAGTAGCAAAACAAAATGGAATTACAAAAGTTGTTTTCGACCGTGGAGGATATTTATATCACGGACGTGTTAAAGCATTAGCTGAAGCAGCACGTGAAAACGGACTTGTATTCTAATAAAGGAGGGAAATATACAAGATGCGTCAAGAAGAAATCAAAAAAGAATTTGAAGAACGCGTAGTTGCCGTTCGTCGTGTAGCTAAAGTTGTTAAAGGTGGACGTCGTTTTCGTTTCTCTGCTTTAGTAGTAGTAGGTGACAAGAATGGTCGTGTAGGATTCGGTACCGGTAAAGCTCAAGAAGTACCGGATGCAATCAAAAAAGCGGTAGAAGCTGCAAAACATAATTTAATTACCGTACCGGTAGTTAACGGAACTATTCCGCACGAAATTATCGGACAGTTCGGTGCAGGTTCAGTATTAATTAAACCGGCAGCTCCCGGTACAGGGGTTATCGCAGGTGGACCGGTGCGTGCCGTATTAGAATTATCAGGTATTTCAAATATCTTATCTAAATCTTTAGGTTCTAATACTCCGATTAACATGGTACGTGCAACAGTTGATGGCTTAACAAGATTACAAACAGTAGAACACGTTGCAAATTTACGTGGTAAATCTGTAGAAGAATTATTAGGATAAGAGGAGGGATAGAACATGACATTAAAAGTAACCCTAACTCGTAGTATAATTGGTCGTCCGAAGAATCAAAAAAAAGTTGTAGAAGCTCTAGGTCTAAAAAAAATGCACCAAACAGTAGAACATAAAGACAACGCTGCGATTCGCGGTATGATTAATAAAGTTTCACACTTAGTAACAGTAGAAGAAAAATAATTATTAATACAAGGAGGTGCTAGTCTAAATGAAATTACATGAATTACAACCGGTTGAAGGTTCTCGTAAAGAACGTAACAGAGTAGGTCGTGGGATTGGATCAGGAAACGGAAAAACAAGTGGCCGTGGTCAAAAAGGACAAAAAGCACGTAGTGGCGGCGGGGTTCGCCCGGGATTTGAAGGTGGACAAAACCCACTATTCAGACGTATTCCAAAACGTGGATTTAACAACGTAAACAGAAAAGATTATGCAGTTGTAAATCTAAAAGATTTAAATAAATTCGAAGATGGTACTGTAGTATCACCTGCTCTATTATTGGAAACAAAAGTAATCAAAAAAGAACTTTCAGGTGTTAAAGTATTAGCTAACGGTAAATTGGAAAGAAAATTAACCGTTCAGGCACATAAATTTTCATCTTCAGCCAAAGAAGCTATTGAAGCAGCTGGAGGAGTCTGCGAGGTGCTATAATGTTTAATGCAGCACTTAATTTATTTCGAGTTAAAGAAACTCGTAAGAAAATATTATTTACCTTATTTGGTATACTTTTATTCCGTATTGGTTCGTTCTTACCAATACCGGGCGTAGATGCAGATGTTCTTAAAAATCAAGATGCGTCTGGTCTATTCGGAATTTTTAATACATTTGCAGGAGGAGCGTTACAACAGTTTTCTGTATTTGCTATGGGTATCATGCCTTATATCACAGCATCTATTGTAATTCAGCTTATGCAAATGGACGTTATTCCTACATTAACCGAGTGGTCAAAACAAGGTGAAGTAGGACAGAAAAAAACTCAAAAGGTAACAAGAATCTTAGCAATTGTTTTAGCCTTTATTCAATCGCTTATTATGTCTTATGGATTTAACAATGCGTATAAAGGATTAATTAAAGACACATCAATTATAGGATTTATAACAGTGGCTTTAGTATTAACAGCAGGTACTGCATTATTATTATGGTTAGGTGACCAAATTTCTCAATATGGTGTAGGTAACGGTGTTTCAATTATCATTTTAGCAGGAATTATCGCTCGTATGCCGACGGAATTTGTTCAAATTTATGAATCACAAATTAAAGATGCTGAGAATCTTACTCTTGCAATTTTGAAAATTGTGATAGTTGCATTGATAGTTATTTTAATAGTAGCGGCGGTTGTTTATATCCAAGAAGCTATTCGTAAAATCCCGATTCAATATTCACAAGCAAGAGCAGGGCGTAGAATGTTAGGTGCAAGATCAACTTACTTGCCGTTAAAAGTAAATAGTGCAGGGGTTATTCCGGTAATCTTCGCTATTGCATTTTTACAGTTACCTAGAACAATAGCAATCTTCGCTCCAAACAATGAAAAACTACAAAAAGTAGTATCATACTTTGATTTCAGTCATTGGTTAGGTTTAACATTATATGTAGCATTGATTATTGCGTTCTGTTACTTCTACGTAATGGTTCAAGTTAACCCTGAGAAAATGGCGGACAATTTAAGAAAACAAGGAAGTTTTGTTCCAGGGGTTAGACCAGGTAAAAAAACTGAACTATACATTACAGGTATTTTATATAGATTAACATTTGTAGGTTCAATATTCCTAGCAGCTGTTTCGGTTCTTCCAACAATATTCACCAATTTAGCTAAATTACCGGCTTCTGTTCATATCGGTGGAACAAGTTTAATAATTGTTGTCAGTGTAGCACTAGAAACAGTTAAGCAACTTAGTACACAATTAACAGAAAGAAATTACAGAAGTTTTATTACAGGAAGAAAAGGTGGTAAATAAATTATGATGAATATTATTCTAATGGGATTGCCGGGGGCAGGAAAGGGAACTCAGGCAGATCAAATCAAAGTGAATTATCCAATTCCGCATATTTCAACAGGAGATATGTTTAGAGCTGCGATTAAAAATGAGACACCGCTTGGAAAAGAAGCAAAAAGTTATATTGATAAAGGACAACTTGTTCCTGACAGCGTAACTATAGGATTAGTTGAAGAAAGATTGAATCAAGAAGATGCAAAAGAAGGCTTTTTACTTGACGGTTTTCCAAGAACAGTAGAACAAGCTGAAGCCCTTGATCAAATTTTAGCAAAAACTAATAGAAAAATTGATAAAGTATTAAACATTGATGTAGATCCGACTATCTTATTACCAAGATTAACAGGTAGAAGAATCTGTAAGCAATGTGGCACTACATATCACTTAATCTTCAATCCGACAAAAGTTGAAGGTGTTTGTGATAAAGATGGTGGAGAGTTATACCAACGTAGCGATGACAACGAAGAAACAGTTGCAAATCGTTTAGAAGTAAATATTAAACAAACTAAACCATTATTAGACTTTTATAGTCAAAAAGAAGATGTAGTTGAAAATATTAACGGTGATCAAGACATCAAGGTAGTGTTCAAAGACGTGCAAAATATATTAGACAAACTGAAATAGTCAGGGAGGAAAAATATGGCAAAAGATGTCATTGAAGTAGAAGGTTTAGTAGTAGAAAACTTGCCAAATGCAATGTTTAAAGTAGAATTAGAAAATGGTCATATTATTTTAGCTCATGTTTCTGGAAAAATCAGAATGAATTATATAAGAATTTTACCAGGGGATAAAGTTACAGTAGAAATGAGTCCGTATGACCTGACAAAAGGTAGAATAACTTATAGATTCAAGTAAGTTATAAACTCAAGGAGGAAATAACGATGAAAGTAAGACCATCAGTAAAAAAAATATGTGACAAATGTAAAATAATTCGTCGTGGTGGTAAAGTATTAGTGATTTGCGAAAATGCAAAACATAAACAAAAACAAGGATAATTAATTAGGAGGTGCAAACTTAATGGCACGTATCGCAGGAGTCGATATACCTCGTGAAAAACGAGTTGTAATATCATTAACTTATGTATATGGTATAGGTTTAAAAACTTCTCAAAAAATCTTAAAAGAAGCTGGTGTTTCTGAAGATGTGAGAGTTAAAGACTTAACAGGTGAACAACTAGATAAAATTCGTGAAGCTGTAGATAACTATAAAACAGAAGGTGATCTACGTCGTGAAGTTTCATTAAACATTAAACGTCTAATGGAAATCGGATGCTACAGAGGAATCCGTCATCGTCGTGGACTACCGGTAAGAGGACAAAATACTAAGAACAACTCTCGTACTCGTAAAGGTCCTAAGAAAACAGTTGCGAACAAGAAAAAATAATTAGGATAGGAGGAGAAAATAAACTATGGCTCGTAAACAACAATCACGTAAACGTCGTGTGAAAAAAAATATACAAAACGGTATAGCACACATTCGTTCTACATTCAATAACTCAATAGTAACAATTACAGATGAACATGGTAATGCAGTATCATGGTCAAGTGCAGGAGCATTAGGATTTAAAGGTTCAAGAAAATCTACTCCATTCGCAGCACAAATGGCAAGTGAAGCAGCAGCTAAACAAGCTATGGAACATGGAATGAAATATGTAGATGTAACAGTTAAAGGACCAGGTGCAGGACGTGAAGCAGCTATTCGTGCATTACAATCTGCCGGATTAGAAGTTACATCAATTAAAGACGTAACTCCAGTCCCTCACAATGGATGTCGCCCACCTAAACGTCGTCGTGTATAGTAATAACGTAGACTAAACTTAGGAGGTTTAACATAATGTTAGCAATAGAAAAACCAAAAATTCATATCATCGAAGAATCAGATGACAAACGATTTGGTCGCTTTGTAGTAGAACCGTTAGAACGTGGATATGGGACTACATTAGGTAATTCATTGAGAAGAATGTTAATCTCATCATTACCGGGAGCAGCGGCTAGAAGTATTGATATAGAAGGAGTTCAACACGAATTTCAAGCTATAAAAGGTGTAGTAGAAGATGTAACTGAAATAATTATGAATGTTAAAAACATTGCATTCAAAATTCATTCAGAAGAAGATAAAGAAGTATCTATTAATATAAAAGGTCCGGCACTAGTAACAGCTGAAGATATTGCTATTGATTCTGATATTGAAGTAATTAACAAAGATCAGCATATTGCTACGGTAGCAGAAGGTGGACAATTTGAAATGATTATTTCAGTAGGAAAAGGTCGTGGTTTTGTTCCGGCTGACGGAAATAAAAAACGTGACTTAGCTATCGGAGTAATTCCAATTGATTCTATTTACACACCGGTATCTAAAGTAAACTATACAGTTGAAAAAACACGTGTAGGACAAAGTACAGACTTTGATAAACTTATTTTAGATGTAACAACAAATGGTACAATCACAGCTAACGACGCTTTGGCACTAGCATCGAAAATTCTTATTTCTCATTTAGAGTTATTTATGGAAATGTCGGAAGAAGCAAAAGCTGCTGATATATTGGTAGCCAAAGAAGAAGATAATAAAGTTCAAATGTTGGAAATGTCAATCGAAGAACTTGATTTATCAGTACGTAGTTATAACTGTCTAAAACGTGCAGGTATAAATACAGTTCAAGAATTAGCTAGCAAAACAGAGCAAGAAATGATTAAAGTAAGAAACTTAGGGCGTAAATCACTAGATGAAGTTAGAATTAAACTGGCGGATTTAGAATTAGGCTTTAGAGAAGAATAAACTAAAATAAAGGAGGCATACTAATGGGTTACAGAAAATTAGGACGTACATCAGCTCACCGAAAAGCGATGTTAAGAAACTTAGTAACTGCTCTACTAGTACATGGTAGAATTGAAACAACTGTTACAAGAGCGAAAGAAGTTCGTTCATTAACAGAAAAAATGATTACATTAGGTAAAAAAGGTGATTTGGCAGCAAGACGTAATGCGGCTAAGTTCATTCAACCTGTTGCAGTAGCAACTGAAGAAGGTAAGAGTCAATTAGCTCTTAAAAAATTATTTGAAGAAGTAGCACCTAAATATCAAGACCGTAATGGTGGATATACTCGTATTTTACGTGTTGGGCCACGTAAAGGTGATGGTGCAGAAACAGTTATTATAGAATTAGTTTAATAAAAATTTTTTCATACAACAATAACATACTACATACACACAACAAAACAACACATACAGCAATTAAACTAGTTTTAGAAGGCAAAAGAGTGCTTGAAATGCGTAGGAAAAGGCTACGACGTCTAGCTCTAATGTATCCCGGAATAACTCCGGGGTACACCTTTTGTCCCTTTAAATTAAAAATCTAATTATACTTTAAAAGATTACCAAGGGCAAGGTAGTCTTTTTATTTTGCACTAACGCTTTGGTAATTCTTTGAATTACATAAAACGCTAAAGTTTAGATAATTTTACAAATTTAAGTTTTAAATTAGGTATGGTATAAACTACATATAAAGTGAAAAAGATATAATAAACGTATAATAAAAATGCAATACACGATTGTACATTAAAGATAAAGCAATTACAGTGTAGAGCATATAAATAAGAATTTAGTTTTCAAGAAGAGTGATGAGAAAATTTTAATTCTTAATTGTTAATAATATTTTTTTCATGATATTTAACGGCTTATTAACATTCATGAGCCGTTCTCCTTTCAAGAGCCATGTGATATTAAAATCACATGGCTCTTTTGATATTTTTGATATATTTACGCATCAGATCTTGAGAATTTATTTTTCATTTCACAACTTGCTACATATAGTACATCGTTTAACAGAATATCTGTTTCGACTTTAAGGGCACGTGTGACTTCATCGTTAGCTTTTTCTAAGAAATCTTTTGCATCATTGTTTGAAATTTTTTCCGTAATAAATTTTTCATCATATTTATTTATTAATGCTGTCGATTGAGATTGAACTTTTAGTTGATAACGTTCGACAGGTGATGCGGTATCTGCAAAATGAGCATCGGAAAGTGCAGCTATTAGACGATTTGTCCAGTAAAAGTTATTTGTTGTAACTTCGTTAGTTGTATTTGCCAAATATTCCGGTGTACGATTTATATTTGTGTAAAACGGTACGATTGCATTAAAGACACAAGAACCGATCGCTAACCATTGAATACATTTTATTTCATCAGGCATATACGGTCTGATTTGGACTAAGCCTAAGAAGTTCGTGCGGTTAATACCGATTGGACGAAGGCTTCCTTTTTTCACTGAATGAATATCTTTTGAATAAGAATCGTACTCTGTTCCTTGGTAATGATGTGATAGTGCATATTTTATATCCTCAACCGTAATTTTTTTCTCAGGAACTCTCGCCCAAGGAATATTATCAGAATCGGGACGGTAATCAGCATTAATTCCATCATAAGTATTTGACGTTGGGTTGAAATAACGTTGAAGTATCCAAGCACGAGGAGTATTGTAAGTATGATCGGCATCACTTCTGCTACCGAAAGCATGACGTGGATTAAATTCTCCATCTATAGATAAATCAAGATGATATTTTTTTACAAAATCTTTCAGGTCAGCTGAACACATAAATTCTTTTTTAGCACCGTAAGCATCTTTCCAGTTGAATTTATCAATTCCAAGTTGGTTTGGCATAATAACGTAGCTATCGTCCGGAACACGACGTGCCATCCAGTGATGACCGCCGATAGTTTCTAACCACCAAATTTCATTTTCATCTTGGAAGGCGATGCCGTTCATTTCGTAAGTACCATATTTTTCTAATAAATTCCCTAAAAATGTTACGCCCTCACGTGCACTTGTGATATATGGCATAACGATGGTGTAAATATCTTCCTCACCTATACCGCCAAGTTGTTCCGGTTTATAGTTCGCATCACCCGGAGTACCGATAGCCGGTTTATATTCTACAAGAGGATCGGCACCTAAAACACGTTCATTAGAAGTAATAGTTTCAGTAGCACTCATAGATACATTATATTCATTTGCACCACATTGCCCCCAAATACCATTATCCAAAATTGCATTAGGTACAGCAGTGTAACGAACAGGATTGTTAGGTAAATCTATTTCTACTTTTGAAATTACAGATTTGTATTTACGTGGTTGTTCTTCAGGTGAAACATTTATAAATTTTTTAGCTCTAAAAACTCCCGATGGTGAATCTTCCGTACGTGCGACCATTGTAGAACCATCAAAACTGGCATTTTTTCCGACAAGAATAGTTGTACATCCCATAGTATATCTCCTTTTTATTTGAAATTTTATACAATTAAACAATAATTTTTTTAATTAAGAATAGTACCTCTAAAGATTTTAGTTTGCTTATTCTTATAAAGTTTAAAAAATTATAACGTTCATAATATTTCGCCTCGGTGAAATATTTTCTATTTTTATTGTATTACTTTCGGATATATTATTCAAGGGATAAGGTGTTGTTGTAATAAAAAAATTTATTATTTAAAGAATATAAAGTTGAAAATTTCGCTAGTCATGGTTAGCTTTTAGTTGCTATTACTAATCATATCGTATTTAATTTTGTTTCGGCAGTATCGGTTATGATAATAAATAATTTTATGAATAATGGATTTAATTTCAATTTAATTTCTTTATTAATTCTTTATTTAAATCTTGGTTGAAGTTTTAAATATCGGTTTATTATATAACTTTTTTATTGAATAAAAATATAAAAGTTACAAATGAATACTAGATAATATGTTACATTATATAATTAAAGAAAATATTATATTAAGTACATATTTTAATTGTAAAATATATGCTTATACTATTGTAGGAGGATAATAATGAAATATGGATATGTTAGAGTATCAACTAAAGACCAAAATATTGAAAGGCAGTTGGTCGCAATGGAAAAGTAGAATATACAAGAAAATAATATATTTATTGATAAAGTTTCGGGGAAAGATTTTAATAGAAAAAGTTATAAACGTCTTATTAGAAAATTAAAAAAAGGTGATGAGTTATTTGTGAAATCAATAGATAGGTTGGGAAGAAATTATGAAGAAATAATAAATGAATGGAATTATTTGGTAAAAAAGAAAGAAGTAGATATTATAGTATTGGATTTTCCACTTTTAGATACAAGGGATAAGATAAATAATATAACCGGAAAATTTCTGTCAGATATAGTGTTACAGATATTATCGTATGTAGCACAAATAGAAAGAGAAAATACTCATAAAAGACAAATGGAAGGAATAAGAGAGGCTAAAAAGAAGGGGAAAAAATTTGGGAGACCGACAATTACAAAACCAAAAAATTATATGGATATTTATAACCTCCATAACGCCGGGAAAATATCACTAAGAGAAGGTGCCAAAATATTAAAAGTAAGTCATTCTACATTATCTAAATGGATAAAGAATACAGAAACAATTTAATAATGATGAATAATAGAATGGATTTAATATATTTTTTAAATTAGGAGAGTCTTTAATTTTTTATTACTCATATTTTAAGATATTTATTGAATTTAAACAAAAATATAAATTTAAAAGACATTTGTTTTTTAAATTATAGTGTTTTAAATTTAAAATGGAGTAAAATTTTAAAAGATGATTATATCTTGTATTAATGAAGGTATTAAATATTGTGTAAATAAAAGGGTAACTATATATTATAAGTATATTTGTATAATAGATTGTTATGTAGAGGTAATGTTTTTACAAAAATATTAATTTATATATTTATTATTAAAAAAATTCATGTTGAATAATAGCTAAAATTTTACTATAATATAGGGACAAGTGTATTTATACAAAAAACACATATATAATAACTTATAACTCTTAAAGTTATAATGAACTATTGAAACTAATATATATAAGGTTAATGTATAGTAATACTTAAAATAGTAAGAAAGAGAAGGTGAAAATTATGTAGTAAGGGTAGCAGTGTTTAAAATAGGGAAAATTGTATTAAGGAGGGTAAAGATACAACTGAAAAGGATAGACAATGACATTGTTACTTAGATAATTTATTGAAATATGGGCGGTAAATTATAGAATAAATAACAGAACATTAGAAACAGGAAAAGAAGCGAAAAAAAGGAAAGAATGAAGTTTTAACTATACGAACAGGGTAGGTTTTGAAAACTAAGAAATAGTAAACAGCCATAAAAATTAAAGAAGACGGTAATTACCGTTTTGGTAAACAGCAAGGGGAGGAACGAAAGAAACAACCCCTAAAAATAGGGAAAAGAATGCAGTAATATACAAGGGAGTAAAGAAGAAAAAATAAGGTAATAGTAATATAGAAAAATAAAAAGTGAAGTTTAAACTATAATAGACAGCAGCTTTAAGAAAAGGAAAGAAGTAAAAGAAAAAACGAAGAAATAACCATAATTTCAATAAATAAAGTTAATAAAATAAAAGAAAAAATAGATTAAGTTATCGTAAAAGGACTATAATTTAATTAAGATATGATAGTTTATCAATGGTTAAATTCTTTTTATAAAAGATTTTTAGCGTTGAGTAAAATTGTAGAGTGATTAATAAGATTTTGTTTCGGGATTATGATTTATTAGTCACCCTCAATATAAAATAATAATAATAATTTAAAAGCTGTTAACTAAACGAAAAATAAGGTAAATATAAAAATCACACTTGAGAAAAAATACTCATGTGTGATTTTTAAAGTTTAGTAATAAATATGTATTGACTTAAAATTCTCAATTATTAGTGAAGAGAAAAGGAAATTACATTTTTTTTAATTTTTCAAAACAAGCCCGTTCACATTCAATAACGGCACTTCTAAATCCTTTTTCCTCTAAAATTCTAATGGCTTCAATGGTGCTACCAGCAGGGGAAGTAACATCATCTTTTAGTTTTGCAGGATGATGACAGGTTTCCAACAACATTTTTGCCGAACCTAAAAGTGTTTGTGCGGCAAGTTTATAGGATATATCACGTTTAAGCCCGTTAAGAACAGCTCCGTCAGCCAAGGCTTCAACAAAAAGATAAGCATAGGCCGGACCCGAACCGCTAATGGCGGTAAGTGATGACATATCAGACTCTTTAATTTCTATACAAATGCCCAGTGTAGAAAAGATAGTATGAATGGTCGTTTTTTCTTCAGGTGTAATAAAAGTATTTGCACACATACCGATAACACCGGAACAGACTTCAACCGGAGTATTCGGCATTATACGGATTATTTTTTTATCCGGAATAATGTTTTCCATATCTGAAATAGACACGGCTGCTGCCATAGAAATAATTATTTTTTCAGCAATAATATCTTTTATTTTTTCTAAAATATCTGTAATAAGGTAAGGTTTAACTCCTATAATTATAAGATCGGAATTATTAACAAGATCATATATATCTTTACAAAAATTAACATTGTTTCGTTCGGCTATAATTTTTGTGCTTTTATCACAGGAATTTCTTATAAATATATTTTCTTTCGGGACAATATTTTTCTTTATAAACCCTTTTAGTATAGCTTCTCCCATTTTGCCGGCACCGATAAATCCTATTTTCATAAAAACCTCCTATAATTTATTATTATCTTCATTATAAAACTTTTTTTAAAAATTCACCAGAGAAATTAAGTAAAATTTAAAGATTTAGAATAAAATGTGGTATACTAATAAAGAATAGATTTTAAGTTGCTATTTAGGAAAAAATATTTTTATTGTTATCAATAATAAATTTATTATATAAGGAGTAATATTATGGACAAATCATGGAAAGAAATATTTAAGAATTATCAATATAGAAAAGAATTAGGCGAAACGGTAGATAATATAAATATAGTAAGGAACAGGGCAACTATTTTTCCTCCGAAGGAGCAAGTCTTTAGAGTTTTTGAACTACCTATTGAAGATATTAAAGTTGTTATATTAGGGCAAGACCCTTATCATAATGAAAAACAAGCTTGCGGTTTAAGTTTTTCCGTTAATGACGGAGTGGCATTACCTAAAAGCCTTATTAATATTTATAAGGAGTTATATGATGATTTAGGTATTAAACCGGCGAAAACCGGAAATTTGGAACCATGGTTTAAACAAGGAGTATTTCTTTTAAATGCGGTGCTTACTGTAGAAAAAAACAAACCTGCCAGCCATAATAATATAGGGTGGCAAAATTTTACGGACTATATTATTAAGACGATTTCTGATAAGAATAATAATGTTGTTTTTATACTTTGGGGGGCATATGCACGCAGTAAGAAGATGTTAATTGATACAACAAAGCATAAAATTATAGAATCTGCTCATCCAAGTCCGTTGTCAGCGTATCGTGGTTTTTTTGGAAGTAAACCTTTTTCAAGAACGAATCAGTTTTTAAGAGAATGTGGAAAAACGGAAATTAACTTTGATTTGAATTAATTTAAAAATATTTTTTATAAAGTTTTTTATTTTAACTTCTCTTAAACTTAGAGGAGTATACTAATAATCAGAACAAAACTTTTAATAATATTTTTTTCATAATATAGGGACTCGCTAATTTGCGGGTCTTTCTCCTTTTTATTGTTAGATTTACAATAATGAAGAAAATTTAAGGAATATGAAAAATTTTCCTTGATCTATTATTACATTTTTGAACTTTTTTCTGGATATATTTTAACTTTAGTATAAAAAAACGATTTCATTGGCAAGAAATTATATTTTTTAGTATAATGGAGAAGCGTAGCGTAATAATATATTTAATAAAAAGGTGGTTATAAAAATGAAAAAACAATTTGGTGAAAAATTAATAAGATATTCCATTAACAAGTTAAAAATAGGTGTTAGTTTAACTTTAGTTGGAACATTTTTTATTTTTGGAAGTAATTTAGTAGAAGCTAATAATCTCGAAGTAAACGGTAAAGCGGATAATGTAAAAAATACCAACGAAAAAAATACAACAACACCTTTTAAAAAAATAGAATTAGATAGTAATTATGCTGAAAAAATTTCTAAAGGATTAATTGGACTGGAAAACGGAAAATATGACAGTTTACTTTTTAATAAAGGTACAAAGGTATTAGATCCAAATGCCGATGATGATAACGATGGAATTTTAAATAAAGATGAAATTTACATTTATGAAAAAAATGGGAAAAAATATTTAGGATATAACAGTCACCCATTATTAAAGGATAGTGACGGCGATGGTTTAATAGATACAAAAGTATCAGAATATAATAATAACTCTACTGATAAAGATAATGATAATTTACAATGGCATGTGACTGACAGAGATATGGCGCTACTTATGGAGCTTTGTTATCGTGACGATGAATATATAAATAAAGTTCTCAATAACAATAGAACTTGGAGTAAGGAAGATAATTATAGAAAAAATGGAGAAAAGGAAGGTAGAAAAGAATATGAATTAATGCACAACGAGTTGGCACCATATTGGAAAGTCAAAGAATTTTATCATAAAGATAGCGGATTTGATGCGGTGTTGTTTGAAACCAGAAGTGAACTTCCGTTTTTGAAAAATGGAACTGTCCAAGTGTTGGCAATTCGTGGAACTCAGGCGGAAAGTTTAAAAGATTTGACAAATGATTTTGTAATAGCGTGGGGGCAAAACCCTACTCAGGCAGAAGATGCAAAATCACTGATTAGATCGTATATTAATCGTGATGATATAACTAATTTATACATTACAGGGCACTCACTTGGAGGTTATTTAGCTCAACGAGCGGTAGTGGATGCGTATGAATTATCAATCAATCCGTACTATATAGAATCCGCACAAAAGAAAAATCAAAATTTTTATAATAATATTTTAAAAAAAGCCACTACTTTTAACGCACCTAAAGTAAATGCAGCCAGAACTATATGGAGTAAAGACTTGTTTAATTCAAGTTTATACAGCAAAAAATTGGCGCAATCAGGGGAAATAAAACATTATGGTGTAGAGAATGATGCTTTGGTAGGAAAAATATATAACGATAAAGATGTAATGACCATTATAGGAAAAACTGAAAGGGGACATAGTTCACGTTCTTATTTTGAAAGTATAGCTAACAACATAAAAAATTTCAAGATTGGTAGTAGAAACAAGTTAGATGGTGTTGGAGCTCAAGAAAAACCGCTTAAAACTTTAAAGCAAGTTTCACTAACAGATGAAGAGTATAAAAACTTATTTAAACCACGTTTAGTTGAAAATTCAATAGAAATAACTAAAAATGCCAAATTAACGAAAGAGGATATTTTAAGTAAAATAGATAAAACTAATCTTCCGGAAAATATAAAAATTTCATTTTCTATTCCAAAAACTGATAAGGAAGGAGAATTTAATGTACCGATTACTATAACTTATCTTGATAGAAATCTTACGGATACATTATTGAATATCTCTGTTAAAATTAAAGATTTGGATTTAACAGAGTTAAAAAATAAAAAAATGGAGATGGAAAATTTATTAAAAGAATTTTCAAGAAGCAAAGTCAATGATGAAGTAATTGAAAATTTAAAAGATTTAATAAAGAAAACAGATGATATAATTAATGATACAACCAAAACACAAGAAGAAATTTATTCAGAGGTTGAAAAACTTGAAAAGATTCTTAATGATTATAGAGTAAAAAAATTTCAAAAAGAAGATGAGCAATAATTTTAAGAAAAAAATTCTAAAATTAATTCAAATTGGGTGTAGATGTCCGTAATGTCGTTAATTATTGTTGGAAAATTCGGATAGAAAGAAATTAAATCGGTAAATATTTAAAACAAAATTATTTAAAGTATATTTTAAGTATAAAGAGTATAATAATGTCTTAGACAAAAATATTATTTCCATAAACTTAGCGACAATTGTCGTTTCTCCCTTTTAAGTAAAAAATATTTTTGTTTAAACCAATATTTCGGTTAATTCTTTATGATATTAACAGATAATAAAACTTTTTAATTTTTTTCATAATGTGGCTTGTCGCTCCCTAGGCAAGCCATTCTCCCTTTAAAGAGTATAATGCTCTTTTGTTATTTGTATATAAATTAGATATTGATGACTACTTTTAGTCAAAAAAATAGTGCAATCATTTTGATGACTGCACTTATTTTTTTAAAAGATAATGAAACTTTCTACATAATATTTTGTTTTATTATTACCGTGTTCATACTGTTTATTATTTAATCTTAAAGTCATTTCGCCTGTTTTTTTATTGGTAGCTACTGTAACGTAAGGAATTATAATTCTGTCACCTTTGATTTTCCAGCTTTCAGTTGGAGCAAAGATAGAGTCAGTAGCCCCTCCATAACCAACAAAAGTTTTTAAAGTGAAGCTGTTATCTTTTTTAAAGTAGATAATAGTTGAATCTGTTTTAAATAACTTCGTCAATCCCTCAACTGTGTAATCTTTTTTACTTTTGTCCAATTCAATAAAATTAGGATTAGCTCTAAGTTTTTTTAGAACATCTTCCGTATGGTATGTTTCCTTATTATAAGTATTTATTAAATCTAAAATATTACTCATAGAGGTGGTTGTAATTTCACCATTGCCGGCTGATTCGCTGACATTAAAACGAATTATATTTTCGATATTGCTGCCGTTTAGATTAATAAGACTGTAAATCATAGGTTTTAATATTTTTCCGGCTTCTTTGAAATCATGGTTATAATTATTACTGTTACTTGCTTTTGATGGAATATTTTTTTGTTTATAATTTTCTAAGGTATCAGTAATTTTATTTTCATAAGAGGGTAGCAGTTTATTTGTGTTTTCATTATTATTTTCGGTTATTTTTTCTCCATCTGCAATAGCTATAATTTTATTTTTATCATTAGTTGAATCTATTTTTTGAGCAACTTTATCAGAACACCCTGTTAAAATACTAAGCCCTAAAACAAAAGTTCCTGCAATTTTTAATGTGTTATTCATTAGAATCACCTTCTTTGTTAATAATAAATTTTCTTCTTATCTTTGATACTAAAATTATAACATTTAAAATTTTAAAAAGCAAGAAAATGTTACAATAATATTACAAAAATATTAAATATTTATTTCTTTGGTATTTCTATTTTATTACTATAAACCTGAACTAAAAGCTAAGAATTTTAATAGAATTTATTTATTAAGCAGTTATGCTCAGCGGTTTATTAACTTAAAAAGGTTGTTTTCTAATCTAATGAATTGAAGGAGTAACATAGTAAAATCTATTTTTAACAAAATCACAATGTTTAAATCACTTCCTTTGATTATTTATTTGAACTTTCTTTTTTTTTATAGTAAAATATACACGATTAATTTAAGATAGGAGTTTAATTTTATGACTAGAGTTGCTATTGTTTCCGCTTTTCGTTCGGCAATCGGAGCGTTTGGCGGAAGTTTAAAAGATATTGATGTAGCAGAACTTGGGGCAAAAGTTGTGAAATATTCGTTGGACGACATAAACTTAGAATATAATTTGGTGGATGAGGTAATTTTTGGTAATGTCCTTCAAGGTGGTCTTGGGCAAAATATAGCTAGACAAATTTCTGTTAAAGCAGGTCTGTCTAAACAAACTCCGGCGTTTGTAGTTAACAAAGTTTGCGGTTCCGGGTTAAAGAGTGTTTTACTCGGGACACAGTCTATTCTGCTTGGAGATAATGACATAGTTGTTTGTGGTGGACTAGAGGTTATGAGTGGTGCACCATACTATACGAAAGGTATTCGCTTTGGGAAAAAATTAGGTTCTTTTGAATTGGAAGACAGTATAATTTCTGACGGTTTAACAGATGCTTTCGAGAATTATCATATGGGAATTACCGCCGAAAATATTGCAGAAAAATTTAATATTTCGAGAAAAGAGCAGGATTTTTTTGCGTTTGATAGCCAGAAAAAAGCTCAAAGGGCGATAGAAACCGGGAAATTTAAGAAAGAAATTGTCCCCATTAAAGTAAAAATAGGAAAGGAAGAATGTATTTTTGATACCGATGAATTTCCGAGGTTTAATTCTACTATGGAGGGGCTGGGAAAACTTCGCCCCGCTTTTAAAAAAGAAGGGACTGTGACGGCAGGGAATTCTTCAGGAATTAATGATGGAGCGGCGGCGGTTATTTTAATGAACGAGAAAAGAGCAATAGAATTGGGAATTGAACCGTTGGTTTTTATAGAAGGATATGCTACTTCCGGTTTGGATAATAAAATAATGGGTTTAGGCCCTGTTCCGGCTGTTAATAAAGTATTGACAAAGTTAAACATTTCAAAAGAAGAGGTTGATTTATTCGAGTTGAATGAGGCGTTTGCAGCACAGTCGCTGGCAGTTATTAACGAATTAGGTGTGGACAGTGAAAAAGTAAACATTAATGGAGGGGCTATAGCCCTTGGGCATCCGATAGGAGCGAGCGGAACAAGAATTTTAGTGAGCCTTGTTCATGAACTTATTCATGAAAATAAGAAACGAGGTCTTTGTTCACTTTGTATAGGTGGAGGACAGGGTATAGCACTTGTTATACATAGAAATTAAGAGGTGGTATTATGGTAAAATATTATGCGGTAAGCAAGGGAAGGAAAGTAGGAATATTTTTAACCTGGGACGAATGTAAAGAGCAGGTTCACGGATATAAGGGTGCCGTATTTAAAAGTTTCAGCACCCGAGAAGAAGCGGAAAACTTTTTAACAGCGGGTAATATGAAAAAAGAAGTTGAAGCTGAAAAAATTAACGGTTTTTACGCTTATATTGATGGAAGTTTTGATAAAAGAACGGGAGTGTACGGTTCCGGTATTGTTATTGTAAATAATGATAAGAAATATCAAACTAAATTAGCAGGAAACGATAGAAGATTGGCACGATTTCATAATGTTGCTGGTGAAATAGAAGCGGCGAAATTTGTTACACGTTATGCAAAGGAGAATAAAATACCGGAAATAACGTTATTCTATGATTATCAGGGCATTGAATCATGGGTGAGCGGAGCATGGAAGGCGAATTTGGCGTATACTCAACATTATGCTCAATATATGAATAAATTATTAGAAGTGGTTAAGGTAAATTTTGTTAAGGTTAAAGCACATAGTGGTGTGAGATTAAATGAACTTGCTGATAAATTGGCAAAACAGGCTATAGAGGAATTTAAAATTAAAAATAATATTTAAAAATATTTGTTGTAAAAAATACACAGTTTTAACCAAAAACTGAAAATTTTATAAAAAATTATATGTTAATAGTTAGATATAATGGTTCGTTAGATTTGGAAATTTGCTTTAAGAGTATTTGTCAAATCTAACGAATCGGACAAGAGCGACTTGATAAAATTAATCAATTTTATCAAGTCGCTCTCTTGTATTTTCTATAATAATCTAAAAATTATTAATGTTTGTTTTTTCTGCGTTTAGTTAATAAAACTACACCCAGTCCTAAAGTTATAGCACCTATTAATAGAGTAGATTTATTTTCTAAACCTGTTTTACTTAGAGTTTTTGTAGAATTTAATGTTGAGTTGGTTGGTGTAATATTTGAAGTTGGCATAATATTAGGCTTGCGGTCATTGTCGGTATTATGTTTTTTAGAATTAGACACAATAGCAAATTTACTAAAATGATCTATTTCAAATTTTAAAACACCATTTTCTACCCTAGATTTAATTAATTCCAATTCACCGTTATCTTTAACATGGTAGACGGCAACATCTTTTTCTTCAGCTTTAAGAACTATTGCCACCGTACGTTTTTCGTTTGAATTTATAACTTTATTATCTTTATCAAGAAGTTTTAAATCAAATATTCTGATTTTGTTATCGGCAGGTAAATTTAATTTTTCTAAAATAGATTTAGCCAAAGCTGCATCGTTTATTTCATCTGCTGATAAACCTTTTGCTTTAGTATTACCTGATAATTCAACACTTACTCCGGTTTTATCGTTGTTAAAAATTTGTTTGGCAACATCTTCTGTAGGTTTATTTGGAGTTTGGTCGTTTGTGTTAGAGTTGTTATTATCTTGGTTGTTATTGTTGTTTTGATTATTACCTTGGGTATCATCAGGTTTAGAGTTATTATTTTGATCTTTACCTTGATTGTCGTTGGAATTATTGTTTCCGTTACCTGAGTTATTGTCATCGCTTGGTTTAGTATTTTTATTTTTATCATACTCTTTAATAGCGTTATCTAATTCCTCTTTAGCGGCTTTTATTTCATCTACAGATTTTGGATTATCATAAATTTTTTGAACTTTTTCAACAACTTCATTAAGTTTATTGTAAGCATCTTTATTTATGCTGTCTTTATCTTTATCATCTTTGATAAGGATTTTAGCTGTTTCTAATGGAATTAGTAATTTAGTTTTTTCCGCTTCTAATTTTTCATTTTTATTAGGTTTGTTACCTTGGTTATCGTCAGGTTTAGAAGTTTCTTTTAAATTTTCAATATCTTTATTTATTTCCTTTAGTAATGCTTCTCGTTTATCTTCAAGATTTCTGGTAGTTTTTGCTTTTTCTATAAAATCTTTAGCATTGTTTATAGCTATTGTTAATTTAGATTTAGATTCTTCGGTATAAGTTTTTTCTGATAATTTTTTATTTGCTTTTGTTATAGCTTCTTCTAATTTTCCGGTATCATAACGTAACATGTAAGAATAGTTATTGATAGCGTCAAATAAATCTTCTATTTCGTTAGAAGAAGGATTTTCTTCTAATAACGCTTCTAATCTGTCAACTTTTTCTTGTAGATAGTGATCAACTTTATCTATACTTTCTTTACTGTATTTACCGCTATTTTTATCAAGGTTAAAGTTAGCTAATAGTTGTTCGTTTTCACGTCTTAAACGAATAAGGAAATCATATTGTATACGTGCTTTACGTAATTCAACATAAGCTGTGCTGATTTGTTCGTTCGTAGCGGAGTTGTTATTTAGCACGCTTTGTGCATTGTTGATTTTGTTGTTGAAATTATCTACTATTTTTTTATCTTTTTCAACTCCATTTTTTTTGAATACACTTGTCCAACTTTCGTAATATTTACTGGTTGCTGTTTTGAATAATGTTTGAAGTTCTTCTCTGCTACCTTCATTGTTGTTATCGGTAGGATAAGAAATTTCTAAAGTGGCCTTATTTACGTGTTGCTCCATTCCGAATACAGGACTGTTTGCGTAAGTGTTCACATTTATTTTTGTAGGTTTTCCTTCTACAGAAATACGCAGTTTAGTCGGATATTTATAGGTATTGGATTGACCGTTGAAAGTTAATGTTATTTCTTTTTCTTCAAGGACGGTTGTATCATGTTCAGCATTATTGTCATCAAATGTTGTTAATTTGCTCAGAACACCTGATGGTTGATTTTGATTATTGTACATTGGTTGAAGAATTAATTCAATATAATTTTTCTCGTTTTCTGTAACAAAATATGCTTCTTTAAGAACGGCATTAGTCATCGAATTGCTGCTTTCTCCGAATTTCTTGAATACTGCTTCTACTTTTGTTTTACTTTGATTTACTTCATCGTTAGGTTTTGAATCTTCTGATTTATTAAAGGTATCAAGTGCAGAAGTTAAATTAGTTAATGCTTGAGAGATTTCTTCATCCGTAGCATCTGTTTTACCATAAACTTTTTTGGCTTTTTCAAGTTCATTTTGCAATGCGGTATATGCTGCTGATGATTTCTTCCCTTGTTTAACCGCTTCTACTTCTTTAATTTTAGCATTAAGCCCGTCTTTGTTGGCAGGTTTTTCTTTGTCATCTGTATCCGGTTTTAAATCTTGAACAGCAAGTTTTAATTGTTCTATGAAGTAATCGTTAAGGTTTGTGTTTACTTTATCGTCTGTACCGTGATCGTCAGGTGTAAGTTTCGCATTTTCAATATATTTTTTGGCTTTTTCTATAATTTGTTGTAATGCTTGACGAGATTTTGGACTGTTAGTTGTATCTTTCAGTTTTTCTTCCGCTTTAGCCACTTCTTTTTCTAACGGAGTTGTATCAACTCGTAGATAATCACCTATATTTTGAAGTTGTCCGATTATCTCATCAATAGTTTTGTAAACGATAGTTTCACGTTGTTCACCGTGTTCATCGGTAAGAGTTTCTTTAGTACCTTCCACATCAGATGCTTGAAGATTATTAATGCGTTGTTCCAGTTTGTCTAATTTATCTTTTACAAGTTTAATACTTTCTTTAGTATAATCTTTATTATTTTTCCAGAAGTTTTCGTATGTATCTTTTTGCCCTTCAAGTGAAAGCTGCATATTAGCTAATGCGTCAAGTTTTGTATTCTCATCTAATAACTTGTGGACAAGAGATGATACTTCTTCTTTTGAAAGTGAATCTTTTTTTAGAAGATTAGCTGCCTGTGTTTTTAATTGTTCTAATTGTGTTTTGAATTTATCAGGTACTTTTTTATGATTTTCTTGAACTTCTTTTTTATTAAAATAATCAAGTTGTTTTTGTAGTTCTTCTTTTAACGGATCTTTTTTAGTTTCATCAGAAGAAGATTTAGACGAGTAGTCTAGGAATAAGTCCGTATTTGCAGTATGGTGATAAATTCCATCATCTCCTAAGTGCATAGAATCTTTAAATTGAATATCGCCTAGGAGTGCCAATTCAATATTAGATTTGTCGCTGTAGACTGTAAGTTTGATTTTTGTAGGATATTGTTTACCCTTAATAGTAGTAGTTTCAACAGTTTCACTGTCTGCATTAGCGTTGCCGGCACTGTTATATTTGAATGTTCCTACAAGTGCAAATTCGACATTACCTGAAGAGTCTAATTTAGGTTCAAGGTTAAGATAAATTTCATTTTTGCCATTACCTAATTCATGAACTTCAATATTTTTTATAATTGAAGATAAGTCCCTATTATATTCGCCTATGGCATCAGTATCCTCGCCACGTTTAACAAATTTACCCTTTATATTGTAAGGTTTGGCAGTGTCCTGTTTTTGATCTTGTTTTTTCTCAGGAACTTGTTCACCTTTTTCGCCGTTTGTTTTAACTAAGCCGTTTATAGAATCACGTAATTGTTTAACAAGCTCAGGGGTATTATTAATTTGCGGATGGAATTTTTTGTTTTGTTCAATCCAATCTTTTGAATGGCGTAATGCGATAGAGAATTTTCCCCATGTTAGAGGTGTATATTCACTCTCCATTTTTTGTTCGCCGATTTTAATTAAATCTTCTAATTCGCTTGTATTATATTTTAAATATTTATAATGAGAATTTTCAAACTCTTTAATTAAGCTGACCAACTCTTTAATATTTTTTCCGTTTTTAAGTTTAGGAACACTTTCAATATAATTTTTGTAATCTTTAATACTGTTTTCTGTGTAAATATCTTTAGTATATATGCTAAATGTTTCAAGAAGTTTTGCAACTTTAATATCTAATACTTCACGCAAGGTAGCAACATCTTCAGCTTCATGAATAGGAGTTGCTATTTTATAAAGTTTATCATAGTTGGCATTAGGGTCACGTTTTAATTTTTCCAATTCATTTATAGCTGTACTGATTTTTGCCCGTTCAGTTATGTCCGAATCAATAACGGTGTCTTTTGTTGTAGCCGGAGAAAGTAGCCATTCGTTTACTTGGCGACCTCGGTCAATCCATTTTTGAATTTTTGACTCCAATTCTTCACGATATTTAGGAATACCGTTAGAGCCGTCAGCATTAGGTTTAGCTTGCAATTTAGAATAGTCAATATCAAGTGCAAAGGCTCCGGTTTGATGTTTATTCCCATGTTTATCAAGATAGGTCATATTAGTAACTATTATTTGTTCTGCTTTTAATTCTCCGGGAATGCTGAAAGCAACTTGTTTTTGATCTTCGGCAGAAGGACCTAGGTGAACTGTAGGGTCTATTGCAGAAATTTTGTTTACAGTAAATGAGGTGATTTTACTTACTTCGTCAGGATTTGCAACAAGGTTTATTTCCAGATCTTGCCCCTTTTTGTAAACCCCAAGCAGGTTATCTTTAAACAGTTTTTTTATTTCTTCGCTGTTTGAATTAGCAGCTTTTTTATAAAAATCTTGTTGACCGTCGCTATCGCTTTTAACCATTTTAGGAGTGGTAAAGTTGGTAGTTGTATAAAAACCGTCATTAGTAAGGTGCTGACTTCTTTCAAAATTAAAAAGATTTGTGAAGTAGTCAAGGGTTCTTATCGCATTTTGAGCAGTTTTTTCTGTATATGAGTTTGCATCAAGTTTTGCTTTAGCGGCGGCAGCTTCACTCCACATATTGTACCAAGGTGTAGTGTCAATGACATCTTCAGGAACTTGATGATTTTCAAAGGTTATGTGATAGTAAGGAAATTTTGATTCTTTATGGTAAAACATAGTTCCCAAATATCTATTTGTCAAATTTTCATCGGCAAAAATTTTATCAATAACAGTTTTTAATTGTTCTTTAGTTTTAGAAGATGCAGGTTCATCTCCAAAATCAGCTTTAGCTACATGGTTTGTTTGAACACCCGGCCATGCTACAGCGGTTACACCTCCTATCGTCATAGCCAGCGCTACAGTTATACCGGATTTTAATAATTTGTTTTGTGTTTTCATGTTTATCTCCTTTAATTTATTTCTAACTTCAAGAAATTTTAATATCAGAAAATAAGTTCACCCCTTTCTAAAATTATTAAAAATTTCCTGAACTTAATTTTTATTCATAACATAATATACTATATCATAAAACCGTTTTAAATGAAAGAGATTATCAATATCTTTTAATAAAAAATATAAATGCTGATAAAACAGCCTTTTTGAATTTAAAATAAATTATAATCTAATAAATAGTTATATATAATAAAATTTAGTTTTCATTTTCAATTATGTCCACTCAATAATAATGAAAATATATTTTAGTGTTTAATAACGGTGTGTTATTTTGCAAATATTCTAACAATGGGTAGTAGTATGGACGCCTACAACTACAAACATTGCTATTAGGCTTGTTGTTATTCTTAGTGATGGGATACCGGCTTCACTTGAGGGTATATGTTCAGGTGAACCTTAAGAAATTTACTGTGTACATTAATAACGGAATAAATATTTATACCGAACGTAGGTCATTTTTATATATTTTATATATCTAATGCTGAAAATGTTAAGATTAATCCAAGCTGATTATAAATATATTCAATACCATTGCTTATTGATAAAAATTTATTAAAAAATTGTAATATTTATACGATTATATTAAAAAAACAAGCAAAAATAGAAATAAATTTTTAAATTTGGAGGGTATAAGTAGACTAATTTGAAAAAATCTTATAAAATAGTAGTTGCGACAAATTTAACTATAATTTGTGAATAATGTAAATTTGCGATAGAAGTTTGATTATTAATCGAAAGGTAGAATTGATATGAAAATTGGAATTGATAAAATTGGGTTCGCAATGCCGGAGTATTATTTAGATATTTGTGATTTGGCAGCTGCACGTGGAGTAGAACCTGATAAATTCACAAAAGGTTTATTACAGCTTGAAATGAGTATTCCGCCTGCCAGTCAGGATATAGTAACATTAGGAGCTCAGGCTGCATATGAAATTTTAGATAAAGATGATTTAGAAAAAATTGACATGATTATCGTCGGAACTGAGTCGGGGGTTGACCAAAGTAAAGCCGCCGCTGTTTTTATTCATAATTTACTGGATATGAATCCTTTTGTTCGAGCAATTGAAGTAAAAGAGGCGTGTTACGGTGCAACTGCAGGTCTTGATTTTGCCAAGAATCATGTTCTTAATAATCCGGATTCCAAAGTATTGGTTATTGCCAGTGATATAGCTAAATATGGAAAAAATTCTTCCGGAGAATCTACTCAAGGAGCAGGAAGTTGTGCTATGCTTGTTGCTAAAAATCCGAGAGTATTGGAATTGAACAATGATAATATCTGTCAAACTCGTGATGTGATGGATTTTTGGCGACCAAACTATTCAAATTATGCTTTTGTGGAAGGAAAATTTTCTACAGAGCAGTATCTTGATTGTTTAATGACAACATGGGACGAGTATGAAAAAAGAGCAAAAGTTTCGCTGGAGGATTTTTCTGCCGTTTGTTTGCATCTGCCTTATCCAAAACTTGGTCTTAAAGGGTTAAATGCCTTATTAGAAAATAAGACAGATACAGATTTAAAAGAAAGATTATTAACTCGTTTTGATGAATCTATGTTATATAGTCAACGAGTAGGGAATATTTACACCGGCTCACTGTTTTTAGGATTATTATCTCTTATAGAAAATAGTGCAGAATTAAATGCCGGGGATAAGATAGTTCTTTATAGTTATGGTAGCGGAGCTGTAGCGGAAATTTTCAGCATGACGCTTGTACAAGGGTATAGAGATCATCTTCGTAATAATCGCTTTGATGATTTTAATAAACGTAAACGAATTACAGTGGAGCAATATGAAGATATGTTCTTTAGATGTACTTTACCTGATAAAGACGGTAATTTAGATATTTCAGATATTAAAGATGACAGTATGTTTGTTTTAGAAAAAATAGAAAATCATAAACGTATCTATAAAAGACAATAATTAAAAGGGAGATTTCATGAAAAAAAATTGGAGCGGATTTTATAAAAAAAACCGAGCAGAACGTTTGGATATTATAAAAGAAGAAATACTTGATGAAAGTAGTTTTGAGTTATTGGAAGAAAATAAGGTTTTAGATTTTGAAACGGCAAATAATATGGTGGAAAATGTAGTGGGAACTTTTTCGCTACCGTTTAGTGTTGTTCCAAACTTTGTTGTTAATAATATCACCTATTGTGTTCCTTTTGTAACAGAAGAGCCGTCTGTTGTTGCGGCGTGCAGTAACGCCGGGAAAATTATTTCTTCTTGTGGCGGATTTAAGACCGTTATTCATGACAGAAAAATGATAGGTCAAGTTGCGTTATACGATGTAGAAAATTATACCCTTGCCAAAGATACTATTACAACTAACAGTGAAACTATTATAAAAATAGCAAATGAAGCATATCCGTCAATCGTTAAGCGTGGTGGCGGAGCAAGAGAGTTGGAAGTAAAAATTCTTAACGAAGATGATGTAACTTTTGTTGTAGTTTATTTAATTGTTGATACTTTGGAAGCAATGGGTGCTAATATGCTGAATACAATGTTGGAAGCAATTAAGCCGTTTCTTGAACAATTAACAGGCGGAAATTCTTTAATGGCTATTCTTTCTAATTATGCTACCAGGTCAATAGTCAGCTCAAAATGTGAGATTCCGTTTGATAAACTTTCAAAAGAAAACGGCAAAGAGATAGCTAAAAAAATGGAATTGGCCGGAAAGTTTGCCAAAATGGACGTTTACCGTGCGGCTACACATAATAAGGGAATTTTTAACGGAATAGATAGTGTAGTTGTTGCCAGCGGAAACGATTGGCGTGCGGTAGAATCTGCCTGCCAAAGCTACGCAACTAAAAATTTTCGCTATGAGGGATTATCGACTTGGACTTGTGATTATGAAAAAGAGTTATTGATTGGAGAATTATCACTTCCTATGCCTATAGCGAGTGTTGGAGGCTCTATCGGGATTAATCCGAGCGTTAAAGTTGCGCGTTCCTTAATGAAAAATCCGGATGCTAAAACTTTAGCGGGAATTATTGTATCTGTCGGTTTAGCGCAAAATTTTTCGGCAGTGCGTGCCTTGGTAAGTACAGGTATTCAAAAGGGACATATGAAACTACACGCTAAATCGTTAGCAATTTTAGCCGGAGCTACCAATGAGCAACTGGAAGAAGTTGTAGAAAAGTTACAAAAAGAAAAACACATGAATTTAGAAACAGCTAAAAAAATATTAGCGCAGTTTGAATAACAGGCTTTTTATAAGAATGTTAAAGATTATATACATAGAAATTATTAAAAAATTTTTGAAAATTAAGAGTATATTATATATGGCTAGAATTTAATTCATATAATACTAAGTTGTAAAATATTATGGCTAAAAATAATAAAAGAATAGCGTCTTTTATAATGAAAATATAATTAATATGAAAATACTATTAACAAATTGTTAAATATATAGTTTGGGGTGAGTAAGTATAGTTATGAAAAAATTGGTTATAGGCTTAGTAACAATAGGTTTATTTCTAACCAATGGAATTACACAAGCAAAGGGAGATTGGATACAAGACCAACAAGGGAAGTGGGAGTATTATGCCGATGAAGAACCTATTGAAAATTTTTACAATAAAAGCTATTCCGATTTTACAAAACCGATAAAATTTCCACAGTATTATCAAGCTGACAGCAGATGGGGAGGTAAGAGATACGGTTTATCAAACTTGAAAATTACAGGCTGCGTACCTACCTCATTAGCAATGATTATTTCAGAATTAAAAGAAGATGTAACCCCTGTTCAAGTTGCCGATTATATTTATAATACGTCAATGGAGATGAATACCACATTTACAGGCACATCAAGTCTAGGTGCTGCGTTGGCACTGGAAAATTGGGGGTTAAAATATCGTATTGTAAATTCTAAAGAAGATTTGGAATTATCTCTTAAAAAAGGTTATATTGTTTTTGGCATTGTAGGGCATGGGATCTTTGTTAAAGGAAATAGTACCCATTCCGTTATTCTAAGCGGATATCATAATGGGAATACAAAAGCGATTGATCCGGATAATATGGATAAAACAGATCGTTGGTATAACATGGATAAAATATGGCAGCAGCGTAGCACGGCAGCAGAAGATGTTGTTTTAGGTGGAGCCTTTATGGTAGTTTATAAATAATTTAAAGATATAAATAATAAATTCCAGATTTTGTGTTTAAATCAAAATCTGGAATTTTCATGGAGTGGTTCAAAAATTTTTATTGAAATGTTAGCGTTTAGGCTAGTTCTAATTAATCTTAAAATCCGTTTGGATGTTTACTTTGCCAATGCCATGAATCTTCGCACATTCTTTTAATGTCAAATTTCGCTTCCCAACCCAACTCTTTTTTTGCCTTAGTAGCATCCGCATAACAAGCGGCAATATCACCGCTTCTTCTTTCAGTAATTACATAAGGAATATCTTTACCTACTGCAAGAGATGCATTTTTGATTATATCAAGGACTGAATATCCGTTACCTGTTCCCAAGTTATATTTGGTTAAGCCGCTATCTTTTTCAAGTTTTTTAAGTGCGGCTACGTGTCCGCATGCAAGGTCAACAACATGAATATAATCTCGAACGCCGGTTCCGTCATGTGTGTTAAAATCATCACCGAAGACATTTACTTTTTCTAGTTTCCCAACGGCAACTTGCATAACATATGGAAGCAAATTGTTGGGAATACCGGTAGGATCTTCTCCAAGATCTCCGCTTTCATGTGCTCCAATCGGATTAAAGTAACGAAGCAAAACTATATTCCAATCTTTATCAGCTGTATAAATATCACCAAGAATTTCTTCTATCATTAATTTTGTTCTACCGTACGGGTTAGTTACTGATAATGGGAAATCCTCTTTTATCGGTAATGTGTGCGGATCACCATATACAGTTGCCGACGAACTGAAGATAATATTTTTGCAGTTGTATTTTTCCATTACACGACATAGTACAAGTGTACCTGTAATATTATTATCATAATATTTTAGAGGTATTTTACAAGATTCACCGACAGCTTTTAGACCGGCGAAGTGAATAACTCCAAAAATATTCTTTTCTGTTTCAAATACATTTTCCAGAGCTTTTTCATCTCTAATATCTACTTGGTAAAATTTTACTTTTTTTCCGGTAATGCGTTCAATAATATCAATGCTTTTTTTATTAGCATTGTATAAGTTATCAACTATAACAACTTCATTTCCATTGTTTAATAATTCGATACAAGTGTGTGAACCGATAAAACCAGCACCGCCTGTTACCAATATTTTTTTACTCATAAATCAGTTTAGCTTTATCAATTTGATAAAACATCCTCCTAATAAATATTTTATAGTTACAATTTTATAAAAATAACACTTGAATGTCAACCGGCAAAAGATAGAAGCTACTGAAGTTAAATAATGTAATGTATTAGAATATGGAAAATAATAAATATGAACAAAGAATTTGTTAAGTATGAATTAAATAAGGTTAATATTAAGAAATAATAATTTATAAGTAGATGAAAAAATATTGTAATCTAATTGAAATAGTTTAGATATTCTATTGACACTTTGTTTTGTTATAATCGTAAAGGTGAAGGAGGCATGATATGTTATTTGATACACATGCACATTTGAATGATGATGCTTATTTAGAAGATTTAGAAGAAACAATAGAGCGTGCTAAAATGCAAGGTGTTAAGTTAATTAACATAGTTGGTTTCGATGATAAAAGTATTCAAAAAGCATTAGAAATTACGGAAAAATACGACTTTTTATACTTGACGGTCGGCTGGCATCCGGTAGAGGCGATTGATTTTACGGAAGAAAAATACGAAATGATAAAAAAAATCGCATTAACGAATGATAAAGTAGTGGCAATCGGCGAGATTGGTCTTGATTATCACTGGGATAAAAGTCCGAAAGAAGTTCAAAAAGAAGTATTTAGACGCCAGATAGCACTGGCAAAAGAAGTTAAAAAGCCAATCGTTATTCATACTCGTGATGCGATGGCAGACACAATTCAAATTTTGCAGGAAGAAAATGCAGGTGAAATTGGTGGGATAATGCATAGTTTTTCAGGCTCGGTAGAGAGTATGAATATTATGCTGAAAGAAAACTTTTATATTTCACTTGGTGGCCCGGTCACATTTAAAAGTGCGAAAACACCTAAAGAAGTCGCAAAAGCATGTCCGCTTGATAGATTACTAATCGAAACGGATTGCCCATATTTGACCCCGACACCATACAGAGGTAAAAGAAATGAACCCGCCTACGTTCATTATGTAGCACAAGAGATAGCTGATCTTAGAGAGATGAGTTATAAATCGTTAACAGAACAAACATTTAATAATGCTTGTAAGTTATTTAAAATAGATATAAAGGAGAAAATGATTTAGATGAAATTAGGAAAAATTGTAGCATCGGCAGCAACAGCAGGAGTATTATTATCAGGAGCTTTTATGGTTGCAGAAGAATACACAGGGCAATCAGCATTCGCCGTGAATTTAGATAATACCAGAATAGATATTAAAGCAAAAAAAGGTACGGTAAGAGAAGTTCTTATCACCAATAATATTCCGTTCGGAGCAGACGATAGAGTTGAACCGGGATTGGATACTAAAGTAAAAGGCGGAGAAACAATTAATATTTATAGAGCACGTGAAATTACGATAGTAGATAACGGTAAAGAAACAACAAGAAAAACTACTTATACAAAAGTAGAGGATATTTTAAAAGAATTGAATATCACATTAGGATCGGATGATAAAGTTACACCAAGTTTAGATAGCGAAGTGGCAACTGTTGACACTATAAAAATTACTCGTGTAAATAAAGATACCGAAACGAGAAAAGAAGCTGTTAAATTTGAAACTAAAGAAGAAAAAGATGATTCTAAATATGTTGATGAAAAAGTAACAAAAGTAGAAGGTAAAGACGGTGAAAAAGAAGTAACTGTTGAAGCTGTTAAAGAAGATGGAAAAGTAGTTTCAGAGAAAGTAGTTTCAGAGAAAGTAATTTCAGAACCGACAACTAAAGTGGTACTTGTCGGAACAAAACAACGTCCGGCGGCAGAAACAAGTACGGCAACATACACTGCAAAAACTGCAGGAGGATCTATAGTATTAAGAAATGGTAATACTGCCGGTGCAACAGGCTCAGCGGCTGCACAAGAAATGGCAAGAAGAACGGGAGTACCGGCTTCAACTTGGGAAGCTATTATTGCGCGTGAATCTAACGGACAAGTACACGCTAGAAATGCTTCAGGAGCGTCTGGGTTATTCCAAACAATGCCCGGTTGGGGTTCAACAGCAACGGTTCAAGATCAAATAAATGCGGCAACCAGAGCATATAAAGCACAAGGACTTTCGGCTTGGGGTATGAGATAAAAATAAATAAAATAAGAAAAAGAGTGAACTTTATTATTTAAAGTTTGCTCTTTTTTTGTTTTGCATATAGTCATCAAAACCTTACAAATATTTGACTGTTAGATAAGGATTTTTCGTGAGTAGTTATATTTTAAACAATTTTTTAACATTTACTAAGGTGTGTTTTTCTTGTATTATAATAAAATTGTGTATAAAAATGTAGGATTTAATTTACATCTTAAATAATACATAATATTATAAAATACTTAACAAGAGGAAACCACTTATATCAGCGATGTAAACTATTATTCCTAATATATATTATAACATACTAAACTATTGTTGTAAATTAAATCCTACTTTAAAATACAAAGAAAGGAAGAAAATTTGCAAATGCAAAAATAAAATTTTAATCGAAAAATTAATTTTTAATAATAAAGGAGGCTATATTATGAGTATGAAACTCAAAGAAAAAGGTAGAAAGGCATCTACCTTGTTTTTATCGTTATTAATGCTGCTTAGTGTATCAACACAGAATTTAACAATACACGCAGCGGATAAAGATAAAGGTATTGAAGTAACTGTTGATAGAACAGAACTTGACAAGAGTGTAAAACAAGCACAAGATACCCGAGTAAATGTAAAAAAAGAAAGTGATATTGATAAAGGGGTAGCGGCGACAAAAGTTGAAGCGGATAAAAAAATCGCTGAGATAAAAGACGACTATAATCAACAGATACAAAAGCTAAAACAAGCAAAACAGGAATTAGATAAATACAATGCAGAAAAAGCAGAGTATGATAAGAAAAAACAA
This sequence comes from Gemella massiliensis, assembly GCF_900120125.1. Taxonomy (NCBI): domain Bacteria; kingdom Bacillati; phylum Bacillota; class Bacilli; order Caryophanales; family Gemellaceae; genus Gemella; species Gemella massiliensis. The sequence goes on along the minus strand of NZ_LT635545.1, from coordinate 351,604 downwards.
GAATATGATAAAGCTCTTGAAAAATATAAAAAAGCAATGGACGAGCTTGAGAAAAAGAAAAACGAGGATGGTTATATGGTTAAGCCATATCCACAATTTCTTATTTTTAAATCTGAACCTAACGCAAAGTTAAGTTTTTCTGCTAAGAAATATACAAGAGATGAATTTGAAAAAGAAGTAAAATCTTGGAATGTTGGAACAAAACCTTGGAGATATGTATATTTTGATATATTAAACAAAGGTCAAGGAGCTAATGCCGCAAGGGTTATGTTAGAAAAAAATAAACCATTTGTGGCTACCTATACAAATTTACAAAATTCTTATTTCAATGGTAAGAAAATTTCTAAAGTAGTATATACATACACTTTTACAGATATTACTGGGGCAAAAGTACCTAATAAACTTCCAGTTGTTCTACAAAATGATCCCACTGTTACGATATGGTATAATGACTTTTTTGGTAGTGCACGAATTAACTTAAAAGTAAAATTTTATGATGAGGCTGGTAAAGAAATTGATACTAGAGGAGCATTGCTTAGTTTTTCGTCATTAAATCGTGGGAATGGTTCGTCACAAGTAGAAATAGATGCGATTGAGAAGGTTGCTTCTTTTAATGGAGAGTATATTACTATTTCAGGATCTTCTATTACCCCACAAGCTGATGGTGGTGCGTATGCAAGTAAAGACAATACGGCAAAAAGTAGAGGATCAAGATTTGATGTTACAGAATGGGATACAGAAAGTGCAACTAATAAGTGGTATGGTGCTATTGTAGGGCGAGTGACTAATCCAGAAATTAGTTTAGATATTGCCTCATACAAAAGTGGTTGTGTATGGTTTGCTTTAAACTCAGACATTAAAGCTCTGGGTGTTCCAATAAAACCTGTAGAACCAACACCACCAACACCACCGGTAGAACCTAAAAAACCGGATATAAAAGTAAATTATCATTACGATATTCTTTATGTTAAATCACAAGTTGAGAAAAAAGTAACAGATGAAGCTGATAAAGATATAAATAACGCCACAGTTCAAACAGGTTCGGTTGTAAAATTTAAGTTACAAACATCAAACTTCCCTGCAGGACACGAAGAAATTAAATCATTAGTATTTAAAGATATATTGCCGGAAGGGTATGAACTTAACCTAGAAGGAACAAAACAAGCCAGTCCGGATTATGATGTAACATATGATAAAGATTCCAGATTACTTATATTTAAAGCAAAAGACGCTCTATTAAGTAAAATAAATGCTGAACCGACGAAAGAAGCACAAGTGCCTTCACCGATTATTACAGGTAAGGTAACAAAAGAAGGTACAAAATATGAAAATCATTTTGATTTAGATATTAATAATGTTTACAAAGTAATATCAGAGCCTGTTAAAGTAAATACACCGGTAAAACCAAGTAAAAAAGTATTTACAGGGCAGGATACAACAAACATAGACGGAAAAGTAGTAAAACCAAATCAAGAATTAACATATAAAATTGATTATAAAAATACAACTGGAAAAACACAAGAAGTAGAAATTACCGATGTTATTCCAAAATTCACAAAATATATAGAAAACAGTGCAAGTGATAACGGGGCATACGACAATAACACCAAAAAAATTACATGGAAAAAAACAGTAGAAGACGGTAAAGAATGGAGTGTAACATTTAAAGTAAAAGTTGATAGTGATGTAAACGGAAAAGTAATCGATAATATAGGGCATACAAAAGATGCTGCTAATAGTTTCGATACAAACATTACATCAAATCCAACGCCAAAAGAGCCGGTAAGAGATGTTGTAGACAATAAAGGGACAACAATAAACGGAAAAGTAGTAAAACCTGGAGAAACTCTAACATACACTGTTGAATACAAAAATACAACAGACCAAGATAGAGAAGTAACAATTAAAGATAAAATCCCGGCATACACAACATATATACAAAACTCAGCGGATAACAACGGAAAATTCGCTAATGGTGAAGTAACATGGAGTAAAAAAGTAGCTAAAGGCGAAACATGGAAAGTAACATTTAAAGTAAAAGTAAACAATGACGTAGATGGTAAAGAAATTAAAAATATAGCCCGTACATCAGACGGAGTATTGGATATAGATACCAACCCAACAAATAACCCGACACCGAAAAAGCCGATAAAAGATGTTGTAGATAATAAAGGAACAACAATAAACGGAAAAGCGGTAAAACCTGGAGATATCTTAACATATACAGTAAGTTACACAAATACAACGGGAGAAGACCGAGATGTAACAATTAAAGATAAAATCCCTGAATACACAACATATGTAGAAAATTCAGCAGATAACAATGGAAAATACACAAACGGAGAAGTAGTATGGACTAAGAGAGTAGCCAAAGGTGAAACATGGACAGTAACATTTAAAGTAAAAGTCAATGAAGAAACATATGGCAAAGAGATTAAAAATATAGCCCGTACATCAGACGGAGTATTAGACATAGACACCAATCCGACAACTAATCCGGTACCACCGACAACACCAAAAACACCATTACCAAAAACAGGTAATGAGGCAACAAATGGAATATATGCAGGAGTGGCAACATTATTGGCAGGACTTGGATTAGCATTAAGAAGAAAAAGAAAAGATGAAGAATAGAAATAAACAAAAGTAATAAACGTTTTGGGCTATTAAACAAAACTGATTAAAAAATCAGGAAAAGAAAGAGTGATGGAAAAATTCATCACTCTTTTAATGTTTTGTAACAAACTTGATATATCTCGGTAAGTAAAACACCTTTATTAAAAGTTTATTTATAGAATAACTATTGTGAAATTTATAATTGATAATTAAAATAATCGCCAAATCAAGATTATTTGACGATTATTAATATTATATTTTTTTCTCGATAGTTTTAAACAGTAAATAAGAAATTGCTGAACAAAAAACGATTGCTATAGCACTGGAATGAAAAATATTACCCAATCCGACGAGTGGAGAAACTACACCCCCCAAGAAAAACGGTAGGAAACCGAATAATGCAGAAGCACTACCTGCACGTTCTCTTTCCAAGTTCATTGCAAGAGCGGAACCCGAAGGAAGTATAAATCCTAATCCCAGCAATAAAAAGAAAAAGCCTACTTCAACAAATAAAAATGGCAATGCTAAAGTTAAAATAATAGCTAAGTAAATACTTAGAATTAGCATAATACTTAATCCTAATTTAATACTTTTCTTTTCTTTAAAGCGTCCGGCTGCCTTACTACCTACAACAAGAGCGAAACCGTTTAAACCGAAGCACAAACTATATAAGAATGGTGATAGTTTATAATGTGTTTGTAAAATAAATGGAGATGCGGCTATATAAGCGAACATGGTTGCTAATGCAAATGCTTGAATTAAAACAAGAATAGTAAACAGTTTATTTTTTGATACTAAAACTATAGAATTATAGGTTTTTAATATAGGTACATTAAGTCTTTTTTCTTCTTTCAATGATTCTACTAATTTAAAAGCTGCAATAATTATTATTGCACCGATGATTGCAAGTGTAATAAAAATACCGCGCCAATCTGTTAATTGAAGCAACAGACTTCCTGCAACAGGAGAGATTATCGGAGCTAGTCCATTAACCGCCATAAGTAAAGCGAAAAACTCCGCCATTTCTTTTCCGCGATAAAGGTCGGTAGAGATAGCACGAGATATAACAACTGCCCCTGCTGATGAAATACCTTGAACAAATCGCAAAATAATCATTGCGTAAATGTTGGGGAAAACAATAATAGCTATAGTGCTGATTAAATAAATAATAAGACTAATAATTAAGGGTTGTTTACGCCCGAATTTATCACTGATAGGACCTATAAGAAGTTGTCCTAACGCAAGCCCTACCATACTTCCTGTAAGTGTTAACTGAATAGTCGAAGTATTAGCTCCAAAGTATTCTGCCATAAATGGAAGTGCCGGCAGATATAAATCTGTGACAAATGGTCCAAATGCAGATAACGTTCCTAAAAATAGAACGAGAAATAGTTTTGAATTTTTTTTCTGTGTTATGTAAATTCCTTTCTTTTATAAATTATATTTTCTAATTATATCATAAAAAAAATCTTTTCGTAATAGTTAAATTTATATAAATTTCTAAGAAGAAAATAAATTTAGATATATTAACAAGTGATTAAGACCCAAAAAGATTTTCTTATTATATTCATTTATGTAAACAATAAAAATGAAATAAAATTATGGGAAAATCATATGTTAAAGTAGAGTTATATAAAGGTTAAAAAGGGAATATTTCAGTTTAGTAGTGAAGAAAAAAAGAGGTGAGTGTGGAAACTCATCTCTTTTTTTGAAGTGGTATAACAATAATTAAAGAACTGATTTAAAAAATAAAAATTCTGATAAACTTTACTTATAAGTAGTCAGGGTTGTAAATTTATTGCTTTAGGAATATGCTTTAAAAAGTTTTTTCAAATCTAATGAATTGTTGGAGATTTCTACTTAACAAAATTGATTTTTAATAAAATCTTAATTTTGAGCCGCTTTATATAGTTAAAAATCAATATTATTAATTTTTCCGATAAGATGTTTTGTAATAAACCAACGTAAAGTATAAATATATATTGTATATGAAAAAATAAGTAGGGTACTGAAGATAGTGACCTTATTATTTTTAAAGAAAATAAAGTTTACTATTAGAATAATTAAATATAAAATAACGCCAAATAAAAATTTGAACATATTTTTTTTAATCCAAAGGTTATATTTTTTTAATAATTCTTCTTTTTTGTTATTTGGAGTATTCATTACAATTTTTCCTTTTTTCTTTCGCTATTTAATCCTATTATATCATCTTTCTTTCATTTTTTATAAGTATATTGGTCAATAACTGTATAAGTAAATTGTAAAATGGTATAATATAGGAAAAATAATTAAGTGAATGTACAAGAAAAGAGCATTGGAAAGGTGGGAGAAAAAATGTGTGAGGAGTGTTACTCAACTGAAAATAGAATAACACCGTTGTTAAATCCTTTGGAATGTTTAGAAGATCATACTCAGTATATTTGTGGAATGTGTGGGCGTTGTATTTGTATTGAATGTGATCCGGTTAGAGGGCTGAAAAGATGGAATTTCCCTTTTAAATCTTTGGAAATTGCAAAATTATATTTACGAACAGCCGATTACAGTATGAAAAGTTCGTGTGGTATTTACGAGATAAAAAATGAGAGAAATGGAAGATTATCGTATAAAATTTTAGCAAATAGTAAAGAATTGAAAAGTTATTTAAGGAAGAACAAGGATAAAACTTGCAATACTATGAAATCTGTTTTTGCTGTTGAAAAGTATAGAGAGTATAATAATACAAAAGTGAGGAAGTTAACCTCCAAAGAAATTCAAAAATATATGGAAGAGCGATAATTCTAACTTAAAAATCCACTTACGTAGTAGGGTAGTTGTAGGAGTTCATACCACTAATCATTACTGTAATATTTGTAAAATAATATATACATAATAAAACACTAGGTAACTTATTATTTAGCCGTACTTTAAAAAATATTTTTTTGAATATAGCTATCTACCTAGTGTTTTTTAGTTTTTATTTTGGAATATATTTGTCAATATATTTTGAATTATTTGTAGTGTAAAAATCTTTATTTTATACTCGTATTATTAGTCTATAATATACTGACCCGGGCTCATGGTGTTGACGATTGTTTCAAAAAGAATAATTCCGACAACATTTAACATAAGGCGAGAGCGGATTTTTTTTCTGGTTTTAGGTGCGTCATAGACTTTTATAACATGGTCGCTTATTTTAGCGAGGGGGCTGTTAGACAAGCTGGTTATTGAAAGAATGGTTGTTCCGTTTTGTTTTGCTTCTAGAAGGCTGTCGTTGATAATCTCGGTATTTCCTCCTAAAGAAAATACCAAAATAACATCTTTGTTTGTTGAAATATCGGATATGCGTTTTATAGAATAATGTTCGAAATAATCGTTAGACCAGAGATTGATAAGTTTGAGCTTTCTATTGAAATCGCTCATAACCATATAACTGGAACCACTACCGACACAAAAAATTCTGCGGGATTTTATAATAATATCCGAAAATATCTCAAAATCTTTTTGATTTAAGATAGACATGGTACGTCCAAATTCAACGCTTAGTTGTTCCTTTAATTGAACGAAGTTGGAAGTGGATGAATTTTCGCTTTTGGATAATTCTTTGCTTGTTCTCAAATCATATTTTAAATCAATAAATGTGTTATAGCCGAGTTTTTTACAAGCACGGATAATGGTTGATGAAGAAACTAAGACTGCTTGTCCAATTTCTTTTAACGTGACGTACTCAATATTATCTTGTTTCATTAAATAGTCTATTGCTTGTTGTTCGGAGATAGATAATTTATCGTAATTTTCTTTTAAGTTATTAAAAAACATAATTCACTCCTTTGAGTAAAATTTACTAAATTTTTCATTGTGATTATTATAAAGTATAATAACATAAAAATAATGAAAAGGAAAGCGATTGTATCAAGTTTAAAAGATGATTAGTAAAATATTACCTAAATAGTAAAAAAATACAATGAAAGTAACTTTTAAGCAAGATGAGAAAAATCGTTTTCAGATTTGTTATAATATATACATATAATTTTAAAAAGGAGAAGAAAGTAATGGCAAAGAAAAAAAATAAGTTCGTTTCCGCTTTTGAGCAATTCGGACGTTCATTCTTATTACCGGTATCTGTACTTCCCGGTGCAGGGATAATTAAAGGTATTGGGACTGCATTCAGTAATTCAAACACTTTAAAAATGTTTCCGGCATTAAAAAATGATATTATTCAATTTATTATGAAATTTTTAATTGTGCTTGGGGATACGGCATTTAATAACTTACCGATAATTTTTGCAGTAGGAGTAGCGGTAGGGCTTGCTAAACGTGAAAAAGGTTCAGCTGCTTTATCAGGATTATTAGGATTTATCGTTTTACATTATGTACTAAACTTCCTACTTGTACAAAGTCATAAACTAGTTGATACCAGTAAATTATCAAGCAATGAGGCTAAATTGGCATTGTCAAATGCCATGCAGACAAAAGTTCTTGGTATTCAAACAATGGATCTTAGCGTATTCGGTGGTATTATCGTCGGTATTGTTGTTTACTTCGTTCATAAATGGGCGGTTAAAGTACAACTTCCAACGGTAATCGGATTTTTTAGCGGACCACGTTTTGTACCGATTGCGACTATTATAATTATGTCGGTAGTGGCAGCCGGATTATTCTTTGTTTGGCCGCCGGTACAAAGAGGAATTAGTGTTCTGTCAATATTTATTTTGAAATCAGGACCGATAGGGACATTTCTTTACGGATTGGTAGAACGTGCTTTACTTCCGTTTGGTCTTCATCACGGTTTAAACTGGCCGGTTCGTACTACAGAACTTGGAGGAGCATGGGAAATTGGTGGACAACGTGTTGTTGGGACAATTAATGCTTACTTAGCATCATTAGCTGATCCTAATGTAACACATGTTGACCCAAGTATTACACGTTTTAACGGTGGTAAATTCGTTTACTTTATGTTCGGTTTATCCGGTGCAGCTTATGCAATGTATAAAACTGCCGATCCTAAAAAACGTAAAATGGTAGGTTCATTATTATTTGCAGCAGCAGGGACATCATTCTTAACCGGTATTACAGAACCAATTGAGTTTACATTTTTATTTGTAGCACCTATCCTTTATATCGTACACGCATTCTTAGCGGGGTCAGCACTATTTGTAATGCACATGTTGGGAGCGGGGGTTGCGACACCTACAGGACATGGTTTTATTAACTGGGTAATTTACGGTGTACTTCAAGGGCCTAAAACTGCTTGGTGGTTAGTGCCGATTGTTGGGATAGTATATTTCTTTATCTACTACGTTGTCTTTAGATTTATGATTGTTAAATTTGATCTTAAAACACCGGGACGTGAAGATACTGACGATGTGAGATTATCAAATAAAAAAGAAGCACGTGCTAAACTGGGTGTAGAAATTGCAACAATCGGTAAAGAAGAGTCACCAAAAGAAGTGGATAATACAGCAAGTGATGATGAAGTTATGGAAACCGTTCAAAAAACACCGGAAGGAATTCACAAGCAAGCTGTTGAATTGGTAAAAGCACATGGTGGAGCAGAAAATATTGAAGCGGTAGATGCTTGTATTACACGATTAAGAATAAATGTTAAAGATAAAAGTTTAGTAGATCAAGAGAGAATTACAACTAAACTGGGAGCTATGGGATTTGCGGAAAGTGATATGCAGATGCAATCTATTTATGGTTCTCACGCAAATGTGTTAAAAATGGAAATTCAAGATATGCTTGGTATGGAGGAATAGGTTTATGAAAAATTTGTTTGTTACAGACTTAGATGGAACATTTGTAAAAAATTCGGTGTTCGTCGAACAAGGTGATTTAAGGGCGTATCATAGTGCAAAAAAATATGGGGACTTCTCAGTTGCGACCGGGCGATCTGTTGAAGAAATCAAATATATTGCCGAAGGTGATAATATAGAAGTCACACATATGATAGGGTTTAACGGAGCGGTTGTAACAAGACAAAATGAAATTATATTTGAAAAATATATTCAAGAAAAAGATTTAGAGGATATTTTTAAATATTTAAAAGAAAATAAACTTATATTTGATGCTTTAGACGGCAAACAAAGAATTGGCAACTTCAATCATGAGAAAAAGGATAGACTTTGGAACATGGAGCTTATTTGTGTGGATAATCCTTTTGAACTATTGGTTGGGAAAACAATTTATAAGATAAATGTAAGACCGTGTAAAGAAGAATTAAATTCTCATTATGAAATTATGAGAAAATTATTTCCGAATGTAGAAATTTACAAATCGGGATCAACAAGAATGGAAATAACAGCTAGGGGTATTTCTAAAGCGAGTGGAATAAAATTAATAAAATCAGGATATAATAGAATTATTGCTTTGGGTGATTCCGGAAATGATGTGGATATGTTTAAAATAGCCGACATTTCTTACTGTATGAGCGGTGCTCCGAAAGAAGTGCAGCAACAGGCTACATATGTAGTAGAAAGTTTTGCAAAAGCAATAGAACATTTTGAAGAAAATTATAAATAGTATAAAAACCATTATCTATCTAAAAAGGTAATGGTTTTTGAGTTGTTTCATATATCATATTAAATTTTGGGACTGTTCCAAATACAGGGTATGAAAAAATTATATTCTTGTATTATTTTTCATCTGGATAATAAATTTGACACTTTAGTGGAAAATTAGCGCAAAAATTTAAAATATGATATACTAAGATTGTGGTAGTTTATATAAAAGTTACTATAATATTTATTAAAACATAAGGAGGAGTTATTTATGAAACCATTTAAAAGGACTACTGAAAAAATTTTAGCTTGGATAGCTAATGTGTTATTATTAATTATTACCGGTGGTTTAAGTTATGTATCATTTATTAGTAGTACAAAAGATATATTAAAAAATCCGGAGTTTTTAAGAGCGTTTGAAGCCAGCTTAGCTCAACAAAATGCGTCTATTCCTACGGATAAAGCATTAGAATTAGGTGTTGCAACATTTAAAATTTATACGGTAATTTACATTGTTTTATTAATATTAGCATTGATAGCGACATTTATTATAAAAAAACGTATTATTGCCGGTATTTTCTTCTTGTTGGTAGCTATCGGTGTCGGTATAACATCAGTTGGATTTTTCTTCCCAATTTATATATTACACTTTATAGTAGCGATAATGTTATTTGTAAGAAAAGAACCTGAAGATGATATTAATCAAAACGAAACGGTAAGTTATTTATAAAAAATTAAACTATTGATTTAACTTGATAAAAGACATATAAAACTTTCTAACTAAAAAGAACCGAAAAATTTATTCAATTTTTCAAAAGGTAGTAACCATAGTTCATAAGTGTTAGAAAGTTTTTTAGTTTTGAAATTTTTATTAATATCTATATTGTGTTATAATAATAGGGATAAAAAACTTGAGGTTTTACAATGAAGACATATAGTTATAATAAAAAATTTATAGAAAAGTTAAATCTTTTTAAAATAAAAGAGCGTTATCATTTTAATAATGAAGAATATAACAAAGCTATATTTTTTGCTTTGAGTTCTTTAGAGCAGCATATAAAGGAATTTTCTACCGATAACATTAAAACTAAGTCATTGCTTTTTGGTGATTATTATAGTTTTGAGTATTATAGTTTATTAAAAAAAGATTTGGTTAAACTGAAAAAATTGACAGATATTATGAAGGTCGGGTATCAAAAATTATTAAATAATAATTCGAGTGTAGATAAATTCATTATTAATATTATTTATGTGTGGTTTGAGTTTTATGGTAAAAAAATAGATGATGATGACAGAACCTTTATCAAAAAAGTAGTATGGGCGGAGAATTAAATGTTAAAACAGTATGACGGATTGATAGCGGAAGTGCTAGAAGATATTTTTGAAATAACAAAAAGCAACGATAATAAATTAAATAAAGTTATTAAGAAATATTTTTTGAATGGCGGAAAAAGGATAAGGGTGCTTTTGTTGCTTATCTGTGCAAAATTAGGAAATTTTAGTGAGAATAAAAAAGATATTATCCGTCTTGCTGGTATCGTTGAAATTATTCATACTGCGAGTCTTATTCATGATGATATTATTGACAATGCACAAACTCGTCGCGGGGATGTGACACTAAATAAAAAATACGGGAATTATTTCGCCTTGTATGTTGGTGATTACCTTTTTGCGGTTGTTCTTAATACAATTAGCGAATTTAAAGATGAGAGATTGCATACTTATCTTGCGATGACTTTAAAAGAGCTTTGTGTCGGCGAATTAATCCAAGAAGATGATTTGTATAATGTTAATACGAGAAGATTAGATTATTTGAAAAAAATAAAACGTAAAACTGCGATTCTTATCGCTTTTTCTTGTGTAGCCGGCAGCATTATTTCGGGGGCGGAGGATAAGGATATAATTAGCAGTTACAGATATGGCTATTACCTTGGAATGAGTTATCAAATAGTTGATGATTATTTGGATTTTTCCGGTGGAAATAACCTCGGTAAAGAGTCGGGACAGGATTTAATAAATGGAAATATGACTTTACCGGCGATAATTGCTAGAGAATATAATAACGAGTTATTTTTAGATTTTTGTAAAGACAGTAGCATAGAGTATAAGCAGAAGATAATAGATTTTATAAAAAGTAATGAAGAGATATTGGAACAAACACTTTCGGTGAGTGTAAGTTATTTAGAAAAGGCACGTTTTATCATTAGAGATATGGATAAAAAAATACGTCTGGAATTAGAATATGTAATGAATAAATTAGCAAGGAGAGATAAATAATGGATATACAAAAATTTTTAGAAGAATTTAAGGGTATTGACTTGGAACAATTAGATAGAGAACAACAGGAAAATTTCCGTTCAATTTTATTTAATAATGGATTGTTTGAGGATGCACTTGAGTTGTCAAGAATTATTTATGAACAAAATAAGGAAGAAGACGATGCGATTGAAGGATATGTTCATAATTTAATGTATCTTAATAAAAAGGATGATGCCCTTTTTATTTTATATAATGCTGAAAAAACAGCACCGGTTTTGTATTTAGAGGGTATGATTTATAAAAATGACGGTTTGTTGGAAATTGCAGAAGATAAGTTTCAACAGGCACGCAGTAAAACCAAACACCCTGAAGCTGTAAGAAGTATAGATTCGGAGTTGGTGTCCATTTATTTAGAAACCGGTAGGGAAAATAAGGCGAAAATTATGAGTGAAAGAATTTTCCATGAAGAACCGTCTGCTGAAAGTTTTCATTTGGCATTTGATAATTTATTTGTAATGGGTTTATTTGAAGATGCCGTTGATTTTTATACAAGACACGGTAGGGAGTATGAAGATGCCAATTTATTATTCGCTGTTGCATATTCGTACAATCAGCTTAAAGATATTGAAAATTCAAAAATGTACCTTTTAAAAACAATAGATTTAGATTCGGAGTTTGTTGATTCTTATTTACATTTAGGTCATATGTCAAAAGGTGAAGAAGCGAAAAAATATCTTGAAAAATACATCGAACTTCAAGGTGTTGCACACAGTGCCTATTTGCACTTGATTTCTCTTTATAACGACGATAAGGAATATGATAAAATCCGTCAGTTGATGAAAGAAGTTTTAACAAATATGGGAATTTCGGAAGAAACTCTATATATAGCGATTTATGCTTTAAAAACTTTATTTGAATATGATAAAATTTATAGTTTATATAATGAACACGCCATTGTTAAAGACGATCCGATTTTGTTAGGTGCTGCCTTAAATGCTCTATCGGAAGAGGAAGATTATATTGATTTTGTTGAAGAAGAAGCGGTGACTTATGTTGAATTATTGCATGACGAACCGACTTATTTGGAAACACTAAAAAATGTTTATGAGCTAACAGGAAGTAAAAGAGTTCATGAAATTATAGAACATTTTGAACATCATCACCATCATGGTTGTTCACATAATCATCATGATGAATATTAATTAAAAGAGGAGGAACTCAGAGGTAGAAAATTTGTGATTTTAAAAAATTTTTACTTGTGAGTTTTCTTTAGTTTATTAACGGTATAATAAGGAGATAGACATGGATAAAATAATTTTATTGGATGGTAATAGTTTGAGCTATCGTGCTTTTTATGCTATGCCGGCACTAAAAAATAAAAAAGGGTTATACACGAACAGTGTTTATGGTTTTACCTTAATGTTGGAAAGAGTTTTAACCGATGTTAAGCCGAAATATGCACTTGTTGCCTTTGATAAAGGAAAGCAAACTTTTCGACATAAAAGTTACGAAAATTATAAAGGTACACGTGATAAAACGCCTGACGAGTTGGTGGAACAGTTCGGTTATGTAAGAGAGCTTATAGAATCTTATGGAATAAAATATGAAGAGCATTTTGATTATGAAGCAGACGATATTATCGGAAGTTATGCACGTTTGGCAGAAAAAGCCGGCTTAGAAGTTATTATTGTTTCAGGCGATAAAGATTTAACTCAGCTTGCAAGTGAGAATATCACAATTTATTATACAAAACGAGGAGTAACGGAAATTGATTATTATACTCCGGAATTTATTAAGGAAAAATACAATTTAACTCCGGAACAAATAATTGATATGAAAGGTTTAATGGGAGATAAATCTGATAATATTCCGGGAATAGCCGGAGTCGGTGAGAAAACTGCGATTAAACTGCTTACCGAGTATGGAAGTGTTGAAAATATTTTAGATAATATTGATAATATAAGCGGTAAAAAGTTAAAAGAGCGTCTAACAGAGGGGAAAGAAGATGCCTTGATAAGTAAAAAATTGGCTACTATCCATACAGAAGTACCGTTAGAAAATAAACTGGAAGAATTAATTTTTGAAGAAAACAGAAAAAAGAAAATAAAATTATTTGAAAAATTGGAGTTTACCTCATTTTTAAAAAAATTACGTATAGAAGCGGAAAAAGAGGGCTTAGAAACAGAGGAAGAATTGGAGATAATCCATGCTACTGATAAAACAAGAATAGATTTTAATTCAGCAAGTATCCATGCGGAATGTTATACGGAAGATTATCATAATTCCAGTGTGGTAGGAATAGCTGTTTATAATCAAGAAAAAATTTATTTATTTAGTGAAGATTCTTTTTTTAGTAACGAAACGGTTTTGGACTATTTAACTTCCGAAAATAAAAAGATAGTATATGATTACAAAAAATTGATGTATTTAGCGTTAAAAAACGGTACTACAATAAACGGAGATGTTTTTGATGTTATGATTGCCGCATATTTAGCAGATGTAACTTCAAAAATTCAAATTGATAAAATAGTTTTTAATTATCTTGGAGAAATTTTAAAAAGTGATGAAGAAATCTACGGCAAAGGAGCAAGAAGAACCTTACCGGTTAATAGTGTGATTCATTCCTATTTAGCTCAGATAGTAAGTTATATTTCAAAATTAGAAGAGCCGTTAAGGGAAAAATTAATTGAAGAAGATATGATGAATCTTTTTGAGAACATAGAAATAAAAACCGCAAAAGTGTTAGCAAAAATGGAATTTGAAGGTATCCATGTTAGTAAAAAAGAGTTAGAAATAATGAGCGTAGAACTTGATAAACGAATTTCAACGCTTGAGGCCGGTATTCATGCTTTAGCAGGTGAAGAATTTAATATCGCATCTCCAAAACAACTGGCGGTAATTTTATTTGAAAAATTAAATTTACCTCCTATAAAAAAAATAAAAACAGGATATTCCACTTCTGTAGAAGTATTGGAACAACTCCAAAACGCTCATGAAATTATCCCGCTTATAATGGAGTACAGAATATTGGCAAAACTTAATTCGACTTATGCTAAAGGATTAGTTAAAGATATTACTCGTGAAGGGAAAATTCATACACGTTATGAACAAACATTAACTCAAACAGGAAGACTATCATCGGTTAATCCAAATCTTCAAAATATACCGACAAGAATAGAGGAAGGAAAGAAAATTAGAAAAGCATTTATTTCAGGCTCTGAAGATAGAGTTATTTTGTCAATTGACTATTCCCAAATTGAATTAAGGGTATTAGCTCATATTGCGAATGATGACAGAATGATTGATGCTTTCGAACATGATATTGATATTCATGCAAAAACGGCAAGTGATGTGAATGGAGTTACACTTGAAGAAGTAACCCCTGCTATGCGTCGTGAAGCTAAGGCGGTAAATTTTGGGATAATATATGGTATTTCCGATTTTGGATTATCAAATAATCTGGGAATAACAAGAAAACGTGCAAAGGAATTTATTAAAAAGTATTTAGAAACATTTCCGGGGGTAAAACAGTATATGGAAGATATTGTAAACTTTGCGAAAGAAAAGGGGTATGTTGAAACGCTGTACCATAGAAGAAGAAACCTTCCGGAAATTAATTCGAAAAATAAAATGATAGTAAATCTAAATTCACGTATCGCAATGAATACACCAATTCAAGGCACTGCAGCTGATATAATAAAAATCGCAATGATAAATGTTAACGATTATATAGAAAAAAACAATATTGATGCTAAATTGTTGCTTCAAGTTCATGATGAATTAATTTTGGATGTAAATAAAAAAGTGGTAGAGGAATTTACAAAAGAAATAGTGAAAATAATGGAGAGCGCCGCTAAACTATCTGTAAAACTAAAAGCGGAGGCAGGTGTTGGAGATAGTTGGTATAATGTTAAGTAAAATAGCAAAAAAAGGCGAAAAATTGTATTAATTAAATAAAAATTTACCTCTTATAATATTATTAATAAGGTATAGGCTAAAGTTGAAAAAATTGGCTTTAATAAGAGAAACATACCGTTTACAATCCTGATATTAATTTGTTATAATAAGGTAGGGTAAAATCATTACTCTTAAAATTAAAAAGTTTAAGGAGAATCAGTTATGAATAACAATCCATTAATTAATGCCAGAGAACAAATTAAAAGTGCCTGTGATATACTTGGGTACAAAGATGAGGTATACGAAGCGTTAAAAGATCCGCAACGCTTTATCGAAATAACTATTCCGGTAAAAATGGATAGTGGAGAGATAAAATACTTCAAAGGTTTTCGTTCTCAGCATAATGATGCGATAGGACCGACTAAAGGGGGGTTACGCTTTCACCCATTAGTAACAGGAGATGAGGTAAAAGCGTTATCTATTTGGATGACATTTAAGTGTGCAGTTGCCAATCTACCTTATGGCGGTGGGAAAGGCGGCGTTATAGTAGATCCTAAAGAATTGTCACAAGGTGAATTAGAACAATTATCACGTGGATATATCCGAGGATTATATAAATATCTTGGGGAAAAACAAGATATACCCGCACCGGATGTGAATACGAACGGTCAAATTATGTCGTGGATGATTGATGAGTTTAATACATTGACAGGAGAACAGGCGATTGGAACACTAACAGGAAAACCGTTAGAGCTTGGTGGTTCATTAGGTAGAACACAGGCGACAGGGCATGGTGTTGCTTTGGCTGCGAAATTAGCACTGGAAAAATTAGGAAAATCGGTAAAAGGTTCAAAAGTTGCTGTTCAAGGTTTCGGTAATGTAGGTAGCTACACCGTTCAAACTATAATCAACTACGGTGGGACTGTTGTTGCAGTTACTGAGCGTGACGACAACGGCGTTCAGTATGCAGTTTACCGTGCTGAAGGACTATCTTATGAGGAACTTCAACATTGTAAGGATACAAAAGTAAGATTTCATACATTACCCAATACTAAACGTTTAAGTTTAGATGAATTTTGGGCATTAGATGTTGATGTGCTTTGTCCATGTGCTTTAGAAAATGCTATTGATGAAAAAGAAGCTAATTTAATAAATGCACCGATTATTTCAGAAGGAGCGAACGGGCCGGCTACACTGGTAGGAGATAAAGTTTTAACGGAGCGTGGTAAAGTTGTTATTCCGGATATATTGGCAAACAGCGGCGGAGTAACAGTATCATATTTTGAATGGGTACAAAATCTATATGGTTATTATTGGAGTGAAGAAGAAGTAGTGGAAAAACAAGACCGTGTTATGACAAAAGCATTTAATGATATTTGGTCAGTAAAAGAACGTTTTGAAATTCCGATGAGAAAAGCAGCTTATGTAAATTCAATTGAAAAAATTGTTAAAAATATGAAACTAAAAGGGAAACTTAGCTAATACAAAATAAAAGGGGCGACTTGAAAAATCGTGATTTCGTTAGAAATAGATTTTGGCAAGTCGTCCTCTGTATAGTTTATTAGATTATAGGAAAAGGTCTTATAAGATCTTTTCCTATTTTTCAAAGAATTTAGTTGTAAAATTTATTTTACTTTACGTTTTAATATAAGGCTAATACCGATGATTATAAATGTAAGTATTTTAATTAATGATAATGAGCTATTAATTAGCCCCGTTTTAGGAAGAATTTTTTTTGTAGTATTTTTATTATTGTAGTCAGTATCTTGATTATTGTCAGATTGAGACGTTTTGGTTGTTTTATTTTTGTCGGTATTTTGATTATCCTTGATTTTTAGTTCAGGTTTGGGATTTGTAGGAGCAACATCGGGAATTTTATATTCAAATTTTGTTCCATAATCATTGGTTGCTACTTTGTTTCCATTTTTAGTGGTGGCATTATTGGTTATAGATGGATGCAACTTAAATTGATTGTTATCTTGGAATAGTTGTGCTATTTCTAATAATATTTTTTCGGAATTATCTTGTGCTGCGAACATTACTCCAAGTGGCAAGTTGTTACTATTGACATAAACGGGCAGCGAAATTGCCGGGTTTCCGGTCAGATTAAATAACCATGTAAATGGAGTACGTCTCATCATAGGTTCCCACTGTTTAACTAATAATTCAAAGCGTTTTTTAGGATCTTGTATGCTGTTGATATTATATAGTTGTTTTTCAATATCCGGATTAACATAGGGGTCGATGGTTTTATTGTTAGACGGAGCGGTTACGGCATTAGTTGCCATTAAGAATAAGTCGTATTTTTTATAAAATTCATTTATAGATTTTTTGTATTCAGAAGCGGGTTTTACACCTGAAATATCAGTATTTGCTCTGTTTCCTTTTGTAGAAGACGATCCGAATGTGTAAGTTGCCGGATCTAAATCATATTTTCCGTTTTCTCCTTTTTTCTTCGCTTTTTCTACATAGTTAGAACCATAACCGATAGAATTTACGGTATAAGTTTTAATTCCTTCATAACCATCAATAGGAAATTCAGTAACTTCTTCAACTGAAAAACCTTGTGCTTTTAAAAATTCAACGGCTTTTAGAACGGCTTTTTTACCGTCTTCACTAAGTTCAACATCTTTTAACGGAGTTTTTAATGTGTATGCTATTTTCAATTTTTTTAAATCTTTAGGAACGGGAGTTAATTCTTTTGGTTTATTAATAGTAGTTTTATCAAAATAAACCTTGGCATCTTCAACAGATTTTACCAGTGGGAATTTAACAACAGAACCGGTTGGCTTTAAACCGATAAGACCTGTCCAAGACGCCGGTATACGAATAGAACCGCCGGCATCACTTCCGCTTGCTATTGGAACAAAACCTGCTGCAACGGCTCCTGCAGAACCTCCGGAAGAGCCGCCTGTATTACGTTCGGGATCCCACGGGTTTCCGGCAGGCCCGAATAATTTGGAATCGGTTATATTTCTCCAACCGAGTTCCGGGTAATTGGTTTGACCGAGAATAATAAATCCTAATTTACGAAATTCTTTAGCGACTTGGCCGTCTGATGAGGAGATTTTCCCTTTTTCCGACAAAACGCCGTTAGAGTGATCGCCATCTTTTAGGGCATCTAACCCTTTTATAAGTGTGGGAACTCCTGCAAAGGGTTGTTCTTGCCAGTTAATAGGATTACTTGCGGCGTTACCTGCGTTAATTCGTCTGTCTATTTCTCTTGCGTCTTCATATGCTTTATCCCAAATTGCTTTAGGAATATTTCCATTTTCATTCATAAGAACAAGATTTAGTCTTGGATTTTCAGCTTCTATTGCTCTGTAGGCAAGAGTAACGAGTTCCTCACTTGTGACTTTCTTATTGCGTATAAGAGCCGCTAATTCTAAGGCGCTTTTTTGTTTGTATTCTTCCAAGGTCATAGGAATTTTAGAAGAATTATTATTTTTTTGAGTTGTATTAACATTTTTAGCGGTTACTGTATTATTATCATAAAAATTTATTTTTCCATATGAAAGAAGTAAAGTAGCCGTTAATGATGTTGCTAACAAAAATTTAAAATTTTTCTTTTTCATTTAATTTACCTCGTAATTGTTGGTTTGTAATTATTTTTATAAAATATATTATACCTTCGTAAAAAGTTTTTGTAAATTTATTAAACTTGGTAAATTTTTTCAGATAAAAATATCAGATATGTCTGTATCTGTATTCGAAAATATTCTGTACTAAGTTTGAAAAATTAAAAATAGTAGTAATTAACTTGGATTAATTCCGGAGTTTTTAAAAATTGTTATCTCGATAAAATCAATTTTGACAGGCAGTTTTCATTCGGTTTATCAGACTTTTGAAATTTTCTTGAAATAACTTTTGAAATCAATAAATGGTTACTTCTAACTATTAGTAAGTAAATTCTATTAGAATTTTTGGTTTTTGGGGTAAATCCGTGAAAATTCGTTGGAGTAGCATGACAGGAACCGAAGATTACAGTTTTATAAAATTAAAGTGTTTGTTATATATTTCTTACTGCAAAGACACTTTAAACGAGCAACTAACACAATAAAAGTTATTTTCTTAATTATAAAAATGATATAATTTGAACCTTAAAGCTGAAGTGTAAGACGAGTAGAAATTCAACATAATCAACGTTTATGATATAATAATGGTAAGAATAATTTATAGAGAAAAGAGAGTTAATAAAGTATTTTTGTGAGGATAAAAAATGAACGAACAAAATATATTAAAAGGAGTGGAAGATACCTTATATATTCCATTAGTGGCAAGAATATATGCGTCTAAGAAATTTCCTGAATTTTTTTATGACAAAAAAGCCTTATCTTTGGAAAAGTATATTCCCGCAAACAGCATAAAAGAAAATACAACAGAATATTTTTATATGGCAAGCGTTTGTAGGCAATATATAATAGATCAAAAGATAACAAGATTTCTTGAGAAAAATGATTTATGTAATGTGGTATTTTTGGGAGCGGGGTTGGAAACAGCCTTTAATCGTATAGGAAATACAAAAGCATATTTTTATCAAGTCGATTTACCGAATGTGATAGAGATAAGAAAGCAAGTGCTTGGAAAAGCGGAAAATGAAACGTTGATTTCAGGAGACATGTTTACTCTTGATTGGGCAAAAGAAATTGATGTTTCATTGCCAACTTTGATTGTTGTTTCAGGAGTATATCAATATTTTAAAGAAGATAAAATATTATCTATGATTAAACGGATGCAAGATAATATTTCTAAAGGAGAGTTGATTTTTGATGTTACAAATTCAACGGGTTTAAAACTTGCAAATAAATATGTGAAGAAAACCGGTAACAGTGCTGCACAAATGTATTTTAGTATAGATAATCCGATTGAATTTGCAGATAAAACACAGACAGAACTTATCAGTGTTGACGGTTTCTTCAAGGATGCTCTAAAAATTTGTAAAAATTTAAAATTGAAAACAAGGGTATATATGTATTTTGCAGATAAGCTTAACAGGACACTAATAGTTTATTTAAAATTCAAAAATTAATAAAAAAACATTTTGGAAAGTAGCTATCGAAAATGGGAGGTAAAATAAATGAAAAAACCTTGTTACATGATAATAATAACTTTCCTTATAATAATCCTCAGTTCAGGGTGTAGTTTGAGCGGTAGCAAACATCTTACAACAGAAGGGATACAAAAACGACTTGAAGAACGTTACAATACGGGGGAAGTTAAGGTGGAACAAATTGATTCGAAAAGTTGGGCAGTCTCTTTGACTAAATATCCGGATGTTAAATATACTGTAAAAGAAAAAGTAGGTTTTAATCCCTCCATTCCGGTACCCGAGTATAAGTTTGTAGACAATAGAATCGAAAAAGTATGTAATCTTGTAGCACCAAAATACTTTACCGTAGATGAAATGAAGAACATAACATATTCGACCGGAATGGTAAAAATAAAATGGGATGTAAAAGATGATAAGGATATAATAACCCTTAGTAGTAAAATTGAAAAATTTTGTAAAGATATGCGGGAAAACTATTCGCAAATCGTGGATGATGCAGTAGTTAATGTATTGTTTTATGAATCTTCTGTTATTTTTCCAAAAACAAGTAAGAACAAATTAGCTAAATGGGAAGATTTGGATGAGAAGAATATTTCGTTATATTTAGATACAACATATGGAAATGGGAACTATACTTACAAAAAATCTAATTTAGTATCGCATGACGGAGAAATAGAAGTTAGGTTGGCTGCCTATCCGGATATTCCTTTTTACTTATCCATTCAAAAAAAGAATTTTGGATTTAAAAAAGTTATTTCTGATACAAGGTATTATGATACGAGTGTATATGTAGCAAGTACCTTTCCAAAATCCGATTATGATAATAATGCACAATTTTTGAATATTGAAGCGGTTGAGAATATTTATGGAAATGAATTGAATGGATTTTATCTAAAACGTTATTTAGAATTTGAAAAGGAAAAAGATGTTATATCGAAAATATCGTATATTCATAAAGAGTTGAGAAACTATATAAATCAATATCCAATGCTAATTTACAAAGATTATCCTAAAAATCAAGAAAAGGTAGAGCCGCCGATGTTAACGGAATTATCTATAAGGTTATGAAAAATTATATAAATAAAATATAAGTAATTGTAGAGTTATATACTTCTTTATTATCTATGTGTTTTTTTAGGATAAGTTATGAATTTGTAATTCAATAAATTATCTAATTTTAGTAAATACGGAGAAATAAAATAATATATATATTTGTATAAATATAAAGTTAATGTATAATATTATAAAAATATAACACACTACTTGAAAAAGATATAAAGTTATGATATATTAATTCTAGGTGTTTGAAACGCTTACGTTAATAAAAATTAAAAAATAAGATTTTTTGGGGGAAAAAACACATGACAATAAAAGTAGCACTAAATGGATTTGGGCGTATAGGGAGACTTGTTTTAAGACAAATACAGGCGCAACACGCAGATGATATAGAGGTTGTTGCTGTTAACAGATCAAGAGTAAGACCGATAGATCAAATAGTGTATTTGTTGAAATATGATACAACGCAAGGACCATTTCCGGGAACCGTTGAAGAAGGTGACGGTGCTTTTATAGTAAATGGGAAAGAAATTAAAGTATTTGGAGAACCTGAACCGGAAAATTTACCGTGGAAAGAACTAGGAGTAGATATAGTATTAGAATGTAGCGGTAGATTTAATAGTAAAGAAAAAGCTCAAGCACACATTAAAGCAGGTGCTAAAAAAGTATTGTTATCAGCTCCGGGTGGGAGTGATGTAAAAACAATAGTTTATAATGTAAACCATGAGATATTAGATGGAAGTGAAACTGTTATTTCAGGTGCTTCATGTACAACTAACTGTTTAGCGCCTATGGCTAAAGCAATGCATGATAACTTCGGAATTGTTCAAGGATTGATGACTACTATTCATGGATATACCGGGGATCAAAATACATTAGACGGTTCACATAAAAAAGGTGATTTTAGACGTGGGCGTGCTGCTGCGGAAAATATCGTGCCTAACACAACCGGTGCTGCCAAAGCAATCGGTTTAGTAATACCGGAATTAAACGGTAAGTTAGATGGTGCGGCACAACGTGTACCTGTACCAACAGGGTCTTTAACTGAGTTATTTGTTAATCTTGAGAAAAAAGTGACTGTAGAAGAAGTAAATGCTGCAATGAAAAAAGCGGCTAATGAATCATACGGTTATACAGAAGATCCGATAGTTTCTTCAGACATTATAGGGATGAACTACGGTTCATTGTTTGATGCTACTCAAACAAGAGTTATTGGAACAGGTGATAATCAAATGGTAAAAGTAGTATCTTGGTATGATAATGAAATGTCTTATACGGCACAACTTATTAGAACATTAAAACATTTTGTAAAACTAGTTAAATAGCAGACATTCAACCATTCTTCTAACTTTAATGAGATGATTTACGTTTTGTAAATCATCTTTTTTAGTTTTATCTTACAATGTTTTATATAAAATAGATTTTTTAAAATTATAATTTTTTATTTTTTTAAATATAATGATTTTATAATTTTATTTTTATTATATTTTTAATATATCAATATGAGTTAGAAAAAAATAAAAATATTATTTTTACATTCTATGATTTATTAACAGATAAGTATTCTCAAACTCTATTGAAAACTATTTTCCTTTAGTGTATCATTAGTATGTAATATAACAAAAGGAGTAAATTATATGGATAAAATAAAAAAAATATATTGAATTGACAAAAAAATATTACAATACTATAAAAATTTTTTTATGAAAATAAGCAGCATGGAGAAAATGTATGAAAAATAAAACAATTTTAAAGATAACAAGTGGAGTTCTAAGTGGAGTAGTGGTATTAAGCGGTATTTCACAATTAGGAAGAATAGATGTTCAAGCAAAAGAAAAAATTGAAGTAAAAGCAAATAAAGATTTACAAATCAGCATTAAAGAACAAAATGGCGGAGCAGTAGTAGACATTATAGCGGTAAGAGATGTAAATAATGTTGATGTAAAAATAACGATAGACGGTAAAAAAGTAATAAGTTATCGTGTTAACAGTCTGAAAGCAGGGCAAAAAGAAGAAAAAGTAATTTCAAAAGAGCAGCTTGAAAATTTCAAAAGACAACTAAAAAATTTAGCTAATAAGAGAGTGCTGCCAAATACAGCTCCGGTTAAGAAAAATATAGAAAGCAAGGCAAATATAGCGGGAAGTGAGATAAAAGTAGAAGTAACTTACTATGCAGAAGAAGAAATAAATACAGAAGATGGTAGAAAAGAAGACCCAAAACAACCGATAGAGCCGAATAAACCCTCTGAACAGGATAAACCTGATAATCCGATAACACCGGAAGATCCAAGTAAGCCGGTAAATCCGGGCGATCAGGATCAGGAAGTTATAATAAATGATCCGTTATTGAAAAAATTAATTAATAAAAATATAGATGCGGCTCGTGATGATAATCAAAAAATAACTAAATCAGAAATAGAAAAATTAAAAATTATAAAACTTCGTGATAAAAATAATAAGGCGATATTAGAAAGAAAATCACTAAAAGGAACACAAGATTTTAAATTTGTATTTACTTGTGGAATAAAAGATCTTTCCGGTTTGGAAAAAGCGATTAATTTAGAAGAATTAAATTTAGATGAAAATGAGATAACGGATCTAACACCTTTAGCTAATTTGAAAAAATTAAAACATCTAAGTTTATTTAGAAACAGAATTACTAATTTAGCGCCGTTGTCTGATTTAACAAATTTAGAATTTTTAGATTTATATTCAAATAAATTAACGGATATAAGTTCGTTGAAAAATTTAGTTAACCTAAAACATTTAGATCTTCATAATAATAATGATCAAACAGGCGATGAAAGTCACCCTATCGTTAGCGGTGGTATTAAAGATATTTCTGCAGTGGCTAATATGACTAAATTGGAAGTTTTATCGCTGGGAAGTAATGATATTTCAGATATTTCAGTTTTAACAGGATTGACTAACATTAAAGAATTAATTTTAGGCGGTAATCATATTAAAGATTATTCAAAAGTAGTTGATTACATAGTTCCACGTATTGTTAAGATGATTAACGAAGAAGGTGGAAGTATAAAATTCGATGGTCAGAAAATTAACTATGGTAAAGAAGTAGAAGTAAACTCAAAAAATGTTTCTATGTCAAGTCCTTTTGTAGGTATAAATGAAATAGGAAGAAAATTAGCTAAACAATTAGAAAGTGAGGAAGCTATTAATTTCTTCTCCGATATAAAAACAAATGTAGAAGGTGTGAGTGCAACTTATAATGTTGCAACTTCTAATTTTGAGTTGACATTTACAGATGAATTTTTGAAACAAAATAATGGTAAAACTGTGCCTGTTAATTTGAAATTGGGATTTGAGGAGTATGCTTGGAGTTTAACTAATATTAAAATAAAAGTAAATAAAAAAACAGAAAATCCGGTAGTTAATGAAAGTGAATTGAGAAATAAACTGGAAATATTGATAAAAAGAGATATAAGATCAGAAGAAGGTTATGTCCCTAATGAAGGAAATCAACCAAATAATAATAAATGGATTGAAGTTAGAACAAAGGCGGAGCAAGTATTAGCTGATAACAAAGCAACTAAGGAACAAATAGAACAGGCGATAACTTCATTGGAAGAAGCGACGTATAATGCTATATTAGGAAGTGAAAAGGTAAAAGCACGAAAAACTCTAATCTCATTAGGGAAATTTGAATTAATTCCACAGATAACAAAAGCGACTACAATAGAAAAAGTAAAAAAAATTGTTTCCGATGTTAAGGGCGGTACAGAAGAAAAACCGGCAAAACCTGATGAAAAAGATCCGAAAAAACCGGGGAATAACGATAATAAACCTATAGAACCAGAACAACCAGTAAAACCAACTCCGGAACAGCCGACAGAAAAAGCGGTGATAACAGGTTATGAAATTAGTAATAAGGTATTAGAATCAAATGGCGGTTCATTAGATGTTGTGATTAAAGGTAAAAATTTGACTGTAGACAATGTTAGGATAAAAGTTCTTGATCCTTTTACAGCAACTAAAAACAACAACTTAACCGATGGAATTGTCTATAAAAAAGTTGGTGATAATATTATCGCTACTATAAATGTTCCCTCTAATAATGAAAATAACGCAAAATCATATAATTTGATTTTTGCAGATAAAAATGGACAAAAAGTAACGACTACATATGAAGAAGGTCGTGGAGAGAATGGACGAGTAATTACGGTGCTTCCGGTAGGAAAAACTAAACAAGATGCTGTTTTAAGTTTTGTAACAATTAGCTCGTATCAGGCGCATCACAGCACAGATTTGACAACTACGACAACTGATAAAGGAAATGTTAGTAAAAAAAACGGTTGCTCATCTTTATGGTACTAATTTGAAGGCAAGTATAACAAAAGTTAAAATAATTGATCAAAATGGTGTTGAATGGCCGATTCATACAAAAGGGAGTGACGTTTCTGCATCAGATTATCCTATGATGTTAATAGGTAAATTAGGTAATGGTATTTCAGGCGACGGTACATATCAAGAAGCTGAGATTGTTTTACCTAATAGTTTGGATAAAGATATGACCTTTACTTATACTTTTGCACCGGACGGAGTAAATTTTGATGAAAATCATAAAGTAACAGCGGTTGTTGAAAAAACCGGGGCGACAAAATCAGGTGAGAAACGTTCTATAACCGTAAAATATCAAACTGAAGACGGTAAGGAATTGAAAAAATCTAAAGTATTAAATGGGTACAGTTGGTTTAAATATAATATAGAAAAACCTGAAATATCAGGGTATAAAAATATTGTGGTAAAAGATAATAAATCATTGACAGGTGTATTTGGTGATGAAGATAAAGAAATAGTATTAGTGTATACAAATAATGAGGTTATAACGCCGAACACACCGGAAAAACCACAATCAAAAGATGATACATTGGAAGAAATTAAAGAAAAATTAGCAATTCTTGCAAACAGAGATTTAAAAAAAGAAGCGGGATATGATAAATTAAAACCAGAAATCCAGTCAGCTTGGAAAAAAGCTCGTGCCAAGGCACAACAACTACTAGCTAATGACAGTACAAAAGAAGAATTGGAAAAACAATTAACACAGCTGGGAAATGCTATTAAAGCCATAGAAGAAAATAGTAAGGTCGATACCGAAACACCGACACCTAGTGAAGATGAAAATAATAAACCGCAACCGGAAAATCCAATATCTTCTGACGAAACGAAAGAACAATTAATACAAAAGCTACAAAAATTAGTTTTAAGGGATTTAAGAGAAGACAAAGATTATGTAGCAAACCAAGGCAATCAGCCTACAAATAACGAATGGATAAGGGTAAAAACAGAAGCAGAAAATATTTTACATAATACCAATTCTACAAAAGAAGAATTAGTTAGAGTGGTAACAAACTTAGAAACGGCGATAAATAATGCGTTATTGGGAAGCGAAAAGGTAAAAGCAAAAGCGGAATTGAAAATTATTGACAAACCACAAATAGCATTACCTTATATTGCAAAAGTTAATAAAGCTAAGACAGTAGAAGAGGTAAGACAACTTGTAGCAGAAGCAAAAAAAGCTGTAGAAGATGAAGTTAAAGAAAATAAACCTGTCATTGAAACAATAGAGAATTCGAAAGCTAAGTTGGAAAAATTAGTTGATAAAAAATTGAAGACAGAAACTAAATTTAATGAAGCAAGTAAGGAATTGCAATCTAAGTGGAAACGTGCTCGTGCTATGGCAAGAAAGTTATTAGCCGACAACGATACAACAAAAGAGCAGTTTGATAAACAAATAAAATTATTACAAGAAGCTATTAATGAAATATTAGGAGATTAGAAAGTATAAGTTTTTTCTGAAAAATATAAAATATTAATTAATACAGCATATAATTTGAAAATGTAATAGTCAATATGAAAACCAGCCGATGAGAAGGCTGGTTTTTGTATAAACACAAAATAAAAATTTTAGGGTAAATTTGTTATTTTGTAGTAAACTAAAACTAAAATAGTTTTAGAAATAAATTAAAAGTTTATTGTTAAATAATTTTATAAAATTTAACAACCGAAAATTATTTATTAACAACATTGGAAAATTTTCCTGTTGTTATTTTTCGCAGGCGACATAGATATGTCTTTGACTTATACAATTTTGTATTAAATAATATTTTAAGTATTGTCTAATATGTTATCAAATTTGCATTGTAGATGTAGTAAAAAACTTAATTCTTAACAAAGAATATTAGTTACTAAAAATATAGAAACATTTACAGATAATTTTCGTCAAAACAATCGGTTACAATTTCATTGTAGCTTGTTTAAATAATCTTGTCAACAAAAATATTTTTTTAAAAATTTTTTCAAAATAAAATATATTTTTAAAATAAGGTAAAGAATATTAGAGGAAAATTTTAAAATTCAATTAAAAATTATAATATTGTTACCGTTGGATAAATTATTTTTAATGGTTAATATTGTATATGCAAACTAAACAATTGTTTTATTTAAAATTAAAATTAAACATAAAAAATTTTTATAGAAATAAAAAATAAATAGATTGAATTTTTATAATCATATAACAATAACTATTTAGAAAAAAATCGAAATAGTTATTGACAAGTTTTATGAAAAAGATGTATAATCTATTTAGATAGAGATCGAAATAGATTATATGTTCGAACAGCGGTAAAGAGGTGAGTGCAAATGGGAATAAGTGATACACTAAAGGCGATAGCTGATCCTGTAAGGAGAAATATTTTAGAAATGTTGAAAGAAGAAGAACGATCGGCAGGAGATATTGCTAAGGTGTTTGAATTGAGCGGGGCTACGGTATCATATCATTTATCACAATTAAAAAAAGCCGGATTAATTTCAGAAACAAAACATAAAAATTTTATTTATTACAAATTAAACGCAACGGTTTTTGAAGAAGTCCTTGTATGGATTTATGAATTAGGAGGGAAAAAAGATGAATAAAGTAGATAAAAATTTTTTGTTTATCAGTATAATTATATGTTTATTGCCGATAGCGGTTGGATTATATTTTTATAATATTTTACCCGATAAAATAGTGGTACACTTTGATTATCATGGTGTTCCTGATAAATATATAAACAAAGGATTAGGAGTAATAATGCTACCAATATTTTGTTCTATAATTCAAATAGCTATGGCATTATCTATAGATTTAAGCAAAACAGCTAAAAAAGGAGCATATTTATTAAAAAGTATAATACCGATTATAAGTATAATATTTCAAATTTCGCTGATAATTTATGCTATTAATAATAATTTTGAAGTTGTTAAGTTGGTTATTTTTGTTATAGGTATATTATTTATGATAATTGGCAATTATATGCCGAAGCAAGAGTGGTGGGGTAGTTATAGATTAAATCTTTTCGGATTGGAGAAAAAAGTAAATAAAGATAAAGTAATTAGAAGTTATGCTAAATTAACGATGTTTGGTGGGTTGGTTATTTTTATAAGCGGTTTTTTAAAAACGGAAATATCTATTTGTTTAGTAATTATCTTTGCAGTAGTATCTGTAGTATATCCGTTTTATTTGGCAAAAAAGTTACAAATGAATAATTAAATAAATCTATTAACTTAAGAGATTGAAATTTTTAAATATTGTACAGAATTATTAAGAGAGATGACAAAATTTGATTTTATAAAATTATAATTTTGTGCTGCTCTCTTTTTATCGCATGAAATAAATAATATTATATAATATTTCTGATAAAATTTTCTAGCAATTATAGTGTTATTTGATAGCGAAATTGACTTTCTTATTGCGGTTTATTATAATGAGTTAAGAGTAAGATAAAATATTTTTTAAGATAAGGAGGAGAAAATGTTACAAGCAAGTTTCTACTTATTTGTATTATTTGCAGTTGTATTTTTTTTAATATTGTATAAAGATAGACGTAATTTATTTTTGGGTATATTTTTTATATTGTCAGGTTTAAGTTTTGCCGTTTTTTTATTTAATTTAATATTACAAAACACAGAGAATAAGATAGTATATGGAGTAGGGGTAATACTATTTGTAATAGCTTTATTTATTGTTTTAATATTCCCGTTTGCATTGTTATTTATGTTCGGATATAGTTCAATAATGTTGGTGAGAAGAGAGGGGTTAAAGGTAACTAATCTGCTTGCGATTGGAGTAGGGTTAGTGTTGTTAATTTATATAGTATATTGGCCGAATATTGC
Organism: Gemella massiliensis; assembly: GCF_900120125.1. Classification (NCBI taxonomy): domain Bacteria; kingdom Bacillati; phylum Bacillota; class Bacilli; order Caryophanales; family Gemellaceae; genus Gemella; species Gemella massiliensis. The sequence goes on along the minus strand of NZ_LT635545.1, from coordinate 322,075 downwards.
AAAATATACATATGAGTACATTTGGTTGAATGGTATATATATTTATGTAGGATTGGTTATTTTGTATTTTATTTGTATTGCGGTATCTTATTTAGTGACGAGTACACTTAATATTATTAATTTGCTTCCGAGGAAACTGGATTATGTTGTGGTCTTGGGTGCAGGGTTAATTGGAGAACGTGTAACGCCGTTACTTGCCGGAAGAATACAAAAGGGAATAAAAATATATCGAAAAAATCCCGGCAGTAAACTTATTATGTCCGGTGGTCGTGGTAGTGATGAAGTGGTATCGGAGGCTTTTGCAATGAAAAATTATGCGTTAGAGCAAGGAGTGCCGGCGGATGATATTATCATGGAAGATAAATCAAGGAATACTGAAGAAAATGTTAAATTTTCTAAAAAATTAATGAGAGATGCGGGACGTTTTGCACTTGTTACTAATTATTATCATGTTTATCGTGCGTTGATACTGGCAAAGGCACAGGGGATACGTTGTATCGGTTATGGAGCATCGACAAAATTATATTTTAGTATAAATGCTTTTGTCAGAGAATTTGTTGGGTATTTATATTTTAAGCGAAAGTTACATATTATGATTTTATCCGTATTGACGTTTTTATTTGTTGTATTAATAGTGATTATACAAGTATATTATTTTTTAAATTATGGGAAATAAAAGAAAAATTTTCAAAAGTACAAAATAAAATTTTCTTTTTGTTAGTTATTGTAATATCGTGTTATTAATACCCGCTTTAAATTTACATGGGAATAAAAAGGTGTTATAATAAGGGTGTGAATATATAACGAAATAAGGAGGTCATATATATGTCAATAAAAATATTAAAACTTGCAAAATCAGCATTAAAAACTCCCGGTATTTTTGCAGGGGGTGTAGCTTTTGGAACAGTCGGATTTAAGTTGTTAGCTAGTAAAGAAGCTAAAAAAGGATATTCTCTTGCACTTTCAAAAATATATAAAGCAAAAGATGAAATAGATAATACTATTTCCAATGTAAAACAGCACACTGATGATGTGGTGGCGGATGCTAAAGATTTATACGAAAAGGAAAAACAGGAAAGTAATCTGTTATCAATAGGAGAAGAGTAGAATGTATTTTAAAATAGTGCATTTGTCAAGTAAACGTGCACGAATAAAGTCTACGATTTGTCTAACTCCGGATGTGAGAGAATATTTTAAAAAACAGGCATTAAAAGTTAAAGAAATAAAAAAAATAGAATTTTATCAAGATGAATTTGCTTTTAATATTTTCTTTGATTCGGATAACATACAATGTATTAGAAAATTTTTTAATAGTATTTGTGTTGAGGATATAAAAAAATGTTATAAATATCCTATTTTAAAAAAAGAAGAAAGTCCGTATACAATAATATCAGATGCGTTATTTTGGAGAGCGGTCTCGAAATTGTTTATTCCTCTACCTATAAGGATAGTAAAAACATGGTGGAAAGCATTGGGATATTTAAAAAATACTGTTAAATTATTATTCAATAAACAGTTAACGATGGAAACATTGGATTCGGCGGCTATTTTTGTTTCATTACTTACCGGACAAAGAAGTACCGCCAGCTCTATAATGTTTATTTTAGAGTTGGGAGAAGCCCTTAATAATTGGTCGGAGAAAAAATCGATTATTGACTTGGAAAAAAGTTTAACTACTAAGGATAAAGATGTATGGATTGTTGACGGAGAAACAAAGAAAAAGGTAAAAAGTTCATCAATAAAAAAAGGCGACGTAATCTTATTTTCTGAAGGAAATGAAATTTTATTCGATGGAACGGTAGTGTTCGGAACGGGTAGTGTTGATGAAAGTTCACTTACAGGAGAATCGTTTCCTATAAATAAAAATTTGAGTGATGAAGTTTATTCAAACACAATTATTGTTCATGGAGAACTTTATGTAAAAGTAGAAAATTCTCAGATTAATGGAAGAATTCATGAACTCATACAACTTATAAAAGAATCTGAAAAAAGGGAAAATACATACCATTATAAATATATAAAATTAGCGGATAGAATAGTTAAATATAACTTTATTGCTATGGGGCTTACGTACCTTTTAACTAAGTCTTTCAGTAAAGCTATATCTTTCTTGCTAGTAGATTATTCTTGTGCTTTAAAACTATCTACACCGGTAGCTTATTTAACTGCGATTAAAAATTTAATTGATAAAAATATTGTTGTCAAAAATTCTGTAACTCTGGATAAATATGCAGAAATAGATACTTTTGTTTTTGATAAAACCGGAACGATAACGGTATCACAACCATATATTAAAGAGGTGATTCCTTTTTATGAATATAATTACGAGGAAGTTATAAAAATAGGAGCATGTTTAGAAGAACATATTTATCACCCCATCGCCAGTGCAGTCGTTACCAAGGCGGAAGAGGACGGAATAGAACATGAAGAAATGCACACTGAATTGTATCATATAGCTTCAAGAGGGATTATATCACATATTAATGAAGAAAAGGTGGTTATAGGTAGTTTGCAGTTGCTTGTTGAAGAAGATATAACGGTAACATCTGAACAACAAAAAATTATTGAAGAAAAACAAGAAGAGTATAATTTACTATTTTTGGGATATAAAGGTAAGTTGATTTCAATATTTTGTATAGATATACCACTTAGAGATGAAGCGAAATTGGTTATTAAAGAACTAAGAAATATGGGGGAAAAGGCAGTGCTATTAACCGGAGATAATAAACTAAGAACTCAAAAACTGCTAAGTAATATTTCTTTTGATGAGGTTTATACCAATATGACCCCTGTTACGAAATTTGAATATATAAAACAAGAAAAAGAGCAGGGAAGAAATGTGTTAATGATAGGAGATGGTTTGAACGATTCAGCAGCGTTGTCTGAGAGTGATATTAGTATCGTTATGAACCAAAGTGCAGATTTATCAAGACAAGTAAGTGATATAGTATTAAAGGCGGATTCTTTGAAATCATTGTTGTTATTAGATGATATATCTAAAAAGCTACAAAATCAAATGAAAGACAATGTTCAACAAACAGTGTTAATCAACAGTTTACTAATTATGTTCGGATTAACTAATGCGATTTCTTCAAAATGGTTAGCAATATTTCATAATTTGACAACATTTGGAATAGTTTTAAAAAACTTTAAAATATAGATTTAATAATCGGAAAGATAGTAAATTTTTTAAAAATAAGAAATTAACGGTTATATAATAAATATGGAGTATAAGAAAAATTTTATTCCTATATTTGAAAGAGAGCCGATTAACAAAGTAAAAATCGGCTCTGTGTCAAATACGGGGCATGAGAAAAAATAAGGATAAAATGCTAAGCAATGCAGTGTTGCTTGGCATTTTTCAAAACGCCCTTAAAAGAAATATTATTTTTATACTCAGAAACAAATAACCTAGAAACAACTAAAATGCGTAATCTAAAGTTATAAAAGCTATTATAACCATAAGAAACTCTCTTTAAAACCTTTATCTTATTATTAATACCCTCCAAAGAACCATTAGAGATAGAATACCTAACACTATTAAGCATATACTCTTTATGTTTTCTCATAGTATTAATAGCCTTACTAACACCATCAGATAAACCGATAGTAGATTTTTCAATTAATTCTTTAAACTCCAACTCATTTCTATACCTTATTGCATATCTAATATCCTGAACTCTCTCATAGCTAGCCTTAAATATACAATCTAATCCTAATAAATAATCTAAAATATCACGTCTAGTAACTAAACTCCTAAAACTCCTATTAAAGAAAAACCTACCATGAGTAACATTACTTTCATCTTCTAATATTAACTTCCAATTATTTTTTAAAAGAGTATAATTAATACCTTTTTGTTTTTTGTAAATATTCATTAGCTTAACTCTAGTTCTATTAAGTTCTCTATTAACATTTTGAATAAAGTTCTCTATTAACATTTTGAATAATATGAAACCTATCTATAACAATTTCAGCATTAGGAAACTTATTTCTAATCAACTTCATATAAGGAGTATAAATATCAATACAAATAGCCTTAACATTACTTCTAGCCTCTTTAGAAAATCTGGAAAAATAATTATTTAAAATATACTCAGTTCTACCATCAACTATATCAATAATCTCATGAGTTAAAGCATCTAAAAAAATAAAACTCATACCATTTTTACTATCTTTAGTAAACTTTAACTCATCAAAGCATAAATACTCAGGTAAGGTATTATAGTTAAGAATGTCTACATGGGATTTACATTTATAAAGAGTTCTTATAACAGTATTAACCGATACATTATTCATTTTGGCTATTTGTTTAAAAGATAAAGTATCAGCTAAATCACTCATTATAGAAAACTTAACATTTTTAGAAATACTACAGTATTTATCTACAAAAGAAGTAGTAGCTACAAATTTTTTATTACAAGTTTTACACTTGAAACGTTGCTTTCTTAGTTCCAAATAAGCAGGGATACCTGATATTTTTAATAGATTAATTCTAGTAAGTTCATTAAAGCCGTTTTTAACTACAGTATAACCTTTATTAAGACAACCACAGCATTCACACTTCTTGGGTTTATATGTTAAGGTACCTTTGAATACAAAGTACTTTTGATTATTTTTTATAGTTTCGTTATGTGTTTTCTCAATAGTTATATTTTTATCTTTTATTTGTAGTAGGTTTTTAATGAATTCTCCCTCTTTTATTTCTTTTGTTTTTGTGTTAAAATTATTCATGACAGATATCCTTTCATAGTTTATTTTTTTTGCACTTTAATTATATTGGATATTTGTCTTTTTGTATATTAAAAAACAATACGAGGTATGGATTTTTTCCCATGCCCCGTATTTATTATACAACCTAAAAATCTTAGTCATTATAATGACTAAGATTTTTAAGTATGATTTCCTAAACTTTATGAATTTCTACAGTAACTAAATTTGCCGGATTTATTACGTTTAATTTTAAAATAAATGCAAGTATTTGTACGTTTGATAATTGCTGCTAAAAGATTTTACTAAAAATCTATGTTATCTTGTTATTGTGTAGTATAATATAAAAATGGTATAATTAATTTTATAAAAAATAGTTAAAAAACGGTAAATAAGATAATATAGGAGAAACAGATGGATCACAATTATTATATGGAGTTAGCTTTAGAAGAAGCGCGGTGTGCTTATGCAAAAGGAGAAGTACCGGTAGGAGCGGTACTTGTTATAAATAATAGGGTTGTTGCTAAAGCACATAATACCCGTGAAGAAAGTCAACAGGTATTAAATCATGCAGAAATTCTCGTAATAAAAAAAGCATGCGAAAAGATCGGTTTGTGGCGACTGAACAACAGTTATCTATACACTACAGTAGAACCTTGTGTTATGTGTAGCGGGGCAATTGTGCAAGCTCGGATAGAAAATGTTATTTTTGGAGCAAAAGATTCTAAATATGGTTGTTGCGGTAGTAGAATGAATATTGTTAATAGTGATAAATTCAATCATAAAGCAAATGTAGTGGCAGGTGTTTTGGAAGATAAATGTTCACAGTTGATAACCGGCTTTTTTAAAGAATTGAGAGAAAAAAAATAATATTAGTAAATATTTAGATATTTTTTATAAAATAATGAAAAATATTCATAGAGGAAATAATTTAGCAACAATTTTAAATTAAATAGAAATTGTTGTTTTATATTTTACATATAGTTATAAACGCTAAATAATTATAATAAATCTCAAAAAAATATTTTTTAAAATCAACAAAGATTTTAAAATATTTTTATGTTATTGCTGTCTTTATTTGTGAATATCTGTTACAATTAAACTAGAGGTTAAAAGAGGGAAATTAATGCGAATAGAAAATGTTATAAAGAAATTTAATCAAGATGAAATTTACCGCTGCCCTAAGTGTTGCGCTAACTCCAAAATTACCGGAATAAGTCTATGTTGTGAGAATAGTCATCGGTATGATTTTTCAAAGAAAGGATATATCCATCTTATAAATAATTATAAGAAGACGAAGTACAATGAAGAACTCTTTGTTGCAAGAAAAAATATTTTTGAAACCGGCTTTTATAAACCGGTGTTGGAAGTTTTAAAGGTATTGATGGAAAAATATTCTAAAAAGATTGTTGTAGACGTCGGTTGTGGGGAAGGATATTACATAAGGAATTTAAAAAAAATGTTTCCTAATAAATATTTCTTTGGGTTGGATAATAGCAAAAGTGCGGTGAAAACCGCTGTAAAAGTTGATAAGGATAACCCTTATATGTTGGCAAATTTAGTTGCATTACCTTTTAAAGATAAAAGTATTTCATGTGTACTTAATATATTAACACCTGCTAATTATGAAGAATTTTTTAGAGTTCTTGGAGAAGAGGGATATTTAATAAAAATTATTCCTAATGCTGATTATTTAAAAGAGATAAGAAATTTAGTTAATGCTGGTGAATATACTAACTATGATACAATAAAACTTATTGAAAATACTTGTGATATAGTTGAAAGAATAAGGGTTAATAACACTTATAGATTAACGGAAATTTTAGCGAAAAATTTTTTGAAGATGACACCGCTAACATTTTCTAAAAAGTTATCAGAAAATGATATAAAATCTCTAAAGGAAATTACAATAGACTTGGAGATTTTAGTCTGTCGAAAAAAGTATGAAGTAAAATAAAAAATTATACAAGGGGTGATAATAATGAATATTGCAGACTATAAGAGTGTAGTAGAAGTGATAAAACATGATAAAAAAGAGTGGATAAGTAAATTTTTAGAATTCAACATATATGAACATCCGGATTTTTATGAAAAATTGGTACAGCAAAAAAAGAATTATTATCTATGTGAAAAAGAAGGGAAAATTTACCTTGTAGACAGCGATAATAATAAAAAAGAAATATCTTGGGTGAGTTTAGATAATTTTGAAGAAGTGGAAATAGGAGAATATATTTATAAAAAATACAGGGTGTTGAAATAAAAGGGTATATTACAACTTTAAGTTGAAAAAGTAGTTTTTTATAGAAAGGGAGCAGATTATGTATGTGGCATATGATGATAAAGAAACGATTTTTAACGCATTAGATGATGATATTGAAAAAGCTAAAGAGTACCATTGCCCTGTTTGTAAAGGGAAAGTAATTTTTAGAAAAGGTGTTAAGGTACAGTCGCATTTTGCTCACGTTAAAAATTGCAGTTGTGAGTATAATACGTATAAAACAGAGAATTCAAAGCATTTGGAAACGAAGAAAAATCTCTATAACCATTTTAAAAAAATATATAATAACGTTGAGGTTGAGTATGTTTTTAAAACGCAGGATAGTGTTCAAATAGCGGATGTTTATATAAAAGATATTAATGTCGCTTTTGAGTATCAACGTTCAGTTATACCTTATGAACTTATAGAAGAGAGAACAAGAGGTTATGAAAAAGCCGGAATTAAATTAATTTGGTTAATTGATACAAATAAATTTATAAAAGAACTTAGATATTATAACGGTATTAGTTATATTAGGTATGCACCATTTGTTGGCAATTTTTTGAATTACTATCAAGGCAAAGTATTTTTTTACGGTTGGGATAATGAAAATAAAAAATTTGAATTTTATCAGATTTGGTCGCATAATCTGAAGAAACGAAATGCTGTATGTATAAAAACAACATTCGATATTGATAATTTTAATATACCACTTGATTTGAAATTGTTAGATAAAGATTTAACGTCAAAATTATATCCTAAAGACATTGAGAATTATGTTTATGAACAAATAAAATATGATAAAACCGTAAAAAATAAAATTTTAAGCATGTTCTATAATCAAAGAATAGAATTAAATAATATCCCAAAAATTATCGGGGTGAATATTTTAGAACAAGTATTAATAAGTACACCGCTGATCTATTGGCAAGGACTGATGTATAGGTTTTATAAAGATGGAAAAACATATCCCGAGTTACTTAGAATAATGGGTAATATTATTAAGTTTAAAAAGAGTATTCATATAAAAAATATTCAACAAGGGGAAATTTTCATTAAGGTAGTAAAGCGATATTATGAATTATTGATTGCAAGCAGTTAGAAGGAGAATTTATGTTTAGGGGAAAGTATGAAAAAAAATTTACAGAACATGAGAAAAAATACTTTTATCACTTATGGCAATAGAAAAGATAACGTCATTAAAATTACATAAAGTTTTAAAAGTAACAGGTAGTATAGAGGAGATTTCTACGCTTAGTGCGGCAGAGTTTGCCATTTATTTTGAAGATAAATCCGGTGAACTGTATTCTAAGTTTTTGTATAATTTAGATTTTGATTTTGATAGTTATTTTAAGTTTTATAATGTAAAGTGTATATTTTGTGATGATATTTACTATCCAAAAGAATTTTTTAGACTTTATGATTATCCTTTTGTAATCTTTTACAGAGGCAATAAAAAGTTACTGTTATTTGGAAGAAAACTTTCAATAGTTGGGAGTAGAAATAATACCTGCTATTCGGAGGAAGCGCTTGATGTAATAGTGCCATATTTAACTAAGAATAATTTTGTTATTGTAAGTGGTCTGGCGTATGGTGTTGATAGTTTGGCTCATAGCAGTGTGATAGAAAGTAACGGTTTTACCATTGGGGTCATTGCACACGGACATAATATTATTTATCCTGAACAAAGTAAAAGTTTATATGAAGAACTTGAGAAAAATCACTTAATTATTTCGGAATATTTTCCTACTTCACCGATAAGGAAGTATAAATTTTTGGAAAGAAATAGATTGGTTGCCGGATTATCTTGGGCTTTATTGGTAACAGAAGCGGCAAAAAGGAGCGGAACATCACGAACTGTTAATTTTGCACTTGATGTGGGTAATACTGTTTTTTGTCTTCCGGGAAAATTTGGGGATAAGATGAGCATTGCTATAAATGAATATATAAAAGAGGGGGCGGTGTTAGTAAATAAATTAGAAGACTTTAACGACGAACTGGGATTTTAGTAGATATTTGAAAGGATGATAATTATGACAGATATCTTATTTATAAATCCGCTAGGTTGGGATAATTTTATTTGGTCGAAAATTATAGACAATATTGATAATAAAATTTTTGATTTCGTAGAGTTTACAGAAGAAAGTTTTAAAACAATATCAAAAAAAGAAATTGAACAGATGTTATTAAATAAAATGACAAAGGTAAAACGTGGTGGTTATATTATAAGCGTTTCTTACGGAACTGTTGCGTTACTAAATAGTCTGGAAAAATTTTCTGAATATCTTGACGGAATTAATTTAATAGTGGTTGAAGGGCTGGAACCCGTACCGCCAAAATCTATATTGAAAAAATATTTTGAAGATGAAGTAAAGTTTAAAAGTAGAGAAGAATACTTGGAAAAAACACTTAGTGGAAATGAGTTAGAAAATGAGTCTTTAAAAGAAATGTTATTAAAAAGACTTATAAGTAAGGGTAGTGAATATGTCATAAGTCCATCCGCAAAAACGGAATATAAATATTTATCCCTTTATGCAGGGATAGATAATTTAAAATTATTAAAAAGATATAGGGGAATTTTTAATAGATTGACTATTTTTTCATATTTTAAATTAGTCGGAATTAATTATATTCAAATAGAGGAGAACGATCATCTATTAATGGTAACAAAACCAAATATGATAATAGATATATTAAATAAATAAAGTTTATTCATGGAAAAGTTATACTTAAGTAAGATTTTGTATGTTATTAATAAAATACATTATTTTTTCAAAAATTTTGTAATTGTGAAAACGTATATTATAAATTCAAATAAAAAAATTTATTAAAGGCAACTGGTTATCTTAAAAAGTTAATCAGTTGTTTCTATTTCTATATATTTATATACAAAATATTTTTTATTGCTAACTCTATAATAGTAAGGCAACCTTAAGAAATTCACCACTAAGAATGGCGACGAGCCTAATAGCAATGTTTGTAGTGGTAATAGTAAAATGCTTTTAGCATTTTACTTGGAGAATTTTAGACCTTGGCTAAAATTCTAGCCGAAAAATCCATTCACGCAGTGAATTAGTTGTAGGCGTCCACACCACTACTAACCATTGCTGAAATATTTGTAAAATAATATATACTTTTAAAACATATGGCTTGATAATAATTATCATTTACTATATAATGTAGACGTTATTGGGAAAAATAGGTTAGGTGAAAGAGGTAAGGTAATGAAAGACTTTTTTGAGATAATTAAGAGTAGACGTTCTGTAAAATATTATAAAAATGAAGTGAAAATTCCAAGAGAAGAGATAGTAGAAATGTTGAATATGGCGAATACCGCTCCATCATTTTGTAATTTCCAACCTTGGAGATATATTGTTGTAGATACTGCTGAAGGGAAAGAAAAACTGGCTAAAGCGAATTATAACAAAGCTCAAAATGAAACGTCGGCAGCCATGATTGTTTTATTAGGTGATTTGAATTATTTTGATAACTTCCATATGATTTATGGTTCTGCTGTAGATAAAGGTTATCTTCCACAAGAAATAAAAGACGGGTTGTATAACGATATGGAAGGAATGGTTAATTCATTAAATGAAGAAACTAAACGGGAAATAGTTTATTATGATTGTGGACTCTGGTCAATGCAGTTTGCCAATATAGCACGTGCCAAAGGATACGATACAAATATATTAGCAGGATTTAATAAGGAAAAAATAGTAGAACTTTTTGAGGTAAAAGAAGATTTTGTACCGATTATGCTAATATCATTAGGGGAAAAAGAAAAAGACGGTCACAAAACAACAAGGATGGATGCGGAAAGTCTAGTATCGTTTGAGTAAAAGAAATAAACATAGTAATAATTTTAACAAGTCCTAAAAAGTTCTTTAGGCTTGTTTTTTCATATTACTTTTAATTTAATCTATAAAAGTATAAAATAATATTTGTACTAAAATAAAGTGTCAGGAGAAGAAAAGTGAATAAACTAGAAGCGGTAATTTTTGATTTTGATGGAACGATAGTAAATACGGAAAAAATATATTATGAAACTATGAGCGAACTAACGAAGGAATGGCTTAATGAAAATCTTGATAAAATGGATTATATTCATAATGTTTCAGGAACAAACGAAGAAACCAGCAAACGATATTATAATAAGAGATATAATATGACAGGCGAGGAATATGATAAATTCGAATTAGAAATTACAAAAAGAATTATAGCAAATTATCATAATGCGGAAATCCTTCCGGGGATTCCGGAAACGATGAGTTTTTTAAGAGAAAGCGGTATAAAAATGGCAGTTGCTTCTAATGGTAAATTAGGGCATATTGAAGCAGGGTTAAGAAACAAAGGACTTGATAAATATATAGATGTCATTGCAACAAGAGAAGATGTTAAAAATCCTAAGCCTGCTCCGGATATTTTTTTACATGCAGCAAGTAAATTGGGAGTAAATATAAAAAATACAATAGCTATAGAAGACTCAAGACCCGGAGCGTTAGGTGCAGGTGTTTCGGGGGCTACACTTATATTACAGACAAATGAGATAACAAAATATATGGATTTTAGCGGTGTAAATTATGTTTATAAAGATGTAGATTTATTAGAAACAATAAAAAATATTGCCGCTAAAAATAGTTTATAATTAAAGAAACAAGTCGGCTTGGTAAAAACTGTGGAATGGAGAAATTTACTGTTTTAAATTATATTTTTATACAGTTATAAAATATATATTAAACAAAAAATAAGGAGAGAAATTATGTATAAGATACAAGGAACAATAAAAGAGGGATTTACAACAACAGCGGTAACTTCATCAGGTGGAGAATATAGGATGTTCATTGAAGAAAATATTGATGGACCGATGGATTTGTTTTCCGTAGCTTATGTTGGGTGTATTAGTATGTGTGCTAAGGGATATTTTGTAAGAACATATGCTCTAAAAAATTTACAATTAAATGTTGAACTAACAGTAGATTATGATAATAAAAAAATTGTTGCGGATATTTATGTTGATAGAACTGAAGAACAGCTTGTAAACGGTGATAGACAAGGAGTGTTAGATAATATAAAACTTCGTTGTAAAGTATCTCATTTATTGACAAGCGATTTAGATATTAACTACAATGTAAAACGGCTAAAAAAATAAAATATTAGTAAGAGATAATTACCTTTTTAACCAAATTTTAAAACTTTAAATTTAGGGCGACTAAAGGTAATTATTTTTTGAAATGATACATTGTAAAATAATATTACGGCAAAATTATAACTGAACCTTAACAAAACTTAAATAAAAATATTAATTGTGTTTAAACCTCCCTTTAAACTGTGTTTAAACTTTTATTGATAAGATTAAAACAAGTTAAGAATAAAGTTAGGAGGATTTTTATGGAAAACAACAATAATAATAGAGATGAAGAATTTAACACACAAAATTATAATAACGAATCATACAATAACCAACAAATAAATCAAGAATATTATAACGATCAACAAACACATTATAACAACGATTATCAAAACGGTAATGATTACCAATATGATAATTCTTTTGAAATGCCTCAAACAACAAAGGATAATAGAAACTACGGAAAATTATTTTTAACGATATTTGCTTCTTTTGCTTTGGGAGCAACAAGCGTCTTTGGAGCACAAACAATTATGGGTTCTACAAAAACGACGAAAACGTCAAGTGTTGCAACGACAAAACAGGAACAGGATAACCAAACAACAACTGTTAATGCAATCTCAAAAGCAAAAGATGCTGTAGTGTCAATAGTTAATTATCAAAGCACATCAAATAACGGTTTAGATTCTGCTTTAAGAGGTATAACCGGTAAAAGTGGAAATAATTCAAACTCAAGTGAGTTAAAACCTGCTTCAAGCGGAAGCGGAGTAATTTATAAAAAAACGGGAAATACAGCTTATCTTGTAACGAATAACCACGTTATAAAAGGGGCGAAAAAATTAACAGCAATTCTCAGCGATGGAACTAAGGTCAATGCTGAAGTTGTAGGAACAGATGTTTGGACAGATATAGCCGTTTTAAAAATAAGTGCCGAAAATGTTACTACTACGATGGATTTTGCAGATAGTGACAAAGTTGCTGTCGGTGAAACGGCATTTGCCATAGGGTCACCGTTAGATGTTAATTTATCAAATACGGTGACAAAAGGTATAGTGTCGGCTGTTAATAGACAGATACCGATGGATATTGACGGTGACGGTACAAGCGACTGGAATCAAACGGTAATTCAAACGGACGCTGCTATTAACCCGGGTAATAGTGGAGGAGCATTAATAAATAATGAAGGAAAATTAATCGGAATTAATGAATCTAAAATTGCTAAAGCCACTTCAAATGTTTCTGCTGAAGGTATCGGTTTCGGTATTCCGTCAAATGAAGTAAAATTAATAACAGAACAATTAGAAAAATCCGGGAAAGTAACAAGACCGGCTCTTGGGGTACAATTAGTTTCATTAGCATCAGTTGATAGTGATGTTGTAAAATCTGAATTAAAATATAATGGTAAATCGGGAGTTGTTATAAGAAATGTAGAAGAAAATACTCCGGCTTCTCAAGCAGGTTTAAAAAAGTATGATGTCATAACTAAATTAAACGGTGTAGAAGTAAAAGATGTTGCAGCGGTAAGAAAATATTTATTTGAAAAAGCCAAAATCGGAGATAAAGTTACCGTAACTTATTACAGAAACGGAAAAGAACAAACAACAGATGTAGTAGTTCAATCTTTATCGAATAATTAATTAAGTAATAACTAATAAAATGAAAACCAGCTTAATAATCAAAATAAATTTGAAACAGAGTTATTAAGTTGGTTTATTTTGTTTGAAAAATGTTTTTAATTATATATTTGTACGCAATAGAATACTTTGAATTGTAATTTTTAAAAAATAATAAGTTTGAAAAATGTTTGATATTTGCTAAAAAAATAAAAATATGTTATTATACCTATGATAAAATATAAGAAAATAGGTGAATAAATGAAAAAAGTAAGAAAAGCTATAATTCCGGCAGCAGGATATGGTACTAGATTTTTACCTGCTACTAAAGCATTACCTAAAGAAATGTTACCGATAATTGATACTCCTACTATTCAATACATAGTAGAAGAAGCGGTAAAAGCCGGAATAGAAGATATAATAATAGTAACAGGAAAGCAAAAAAGAGCTATAGAAGATCATTTTGATAGAAATGTAGAATTGGAAGTAGAATTGGAAAATAAAGGTAAGTTGGGAATGTTGGAAAAAGTAAAATACCCAACAACACTTGCTAATATTCACTATGTTCGTCAAAAAGAAATGGCAGGTTTAGGAGATGCTATTTTGACGGCACGCAGTTTTATAGGAGATGAACCGTTTGCCGTTTTACTTGGAGATGACGTTGTAGTAAATAAAGAAAAACCGGCAATTAAACAGTTAATAGAAAAATCGGAAAAAACAGGTTGCTCTGTTATTGGAGTACAAACAGTTCCTGAAAATCAAACTCATAGATATGGAATAATCGCTCCAAGATCAAATGATGGAAAATTATATGAGGTGGAAAATTTTGTTGAGAAACCCGCACAAGGGACAGCACCATCTAATCTGGCTATAATGGGTCGCTATGTTCTTAATCCGGGAATATTTAAACATCTTGAGAAAAAACAAGTTGGTGTTGGCGGAGAAGTACAGTTAACAGATGCAATTCAAATGTTAAATAAAGAAGAAAAAGTTTATGCTTATGATTTTGAAGGGAAACGTTATGACGTTGGTGAAACTATCGGCTTTGTAAAAACTACAATAGATTTTGCACTTCAAAGCGATTTAAGGGATGAATTGATTCCATTTTTAAAAGAAAAATTAGCAAATTTATAAGTGATAGTTACAAAGAACAAGATTGAAATTTACAATCTTGTTTTTTACTTTGAAATAATATAAATAGGAGATTTTATTTAAAGAAGTTGTTAAAAAAATTTTGAAAAATTATATTTAAAATTTTATAGTATTATACCAGTAAAAGTAAAATTTTAAGAAAGAAATTTATTATGTTTAAAAATTTTATATAACAATTCTAATCTATTTTTATTTCTAACATATATTAAAATTCAAAAAAAGAAACTTCTGAATGTTACAAGAGTTATTTAGAGAAAAGTTTATTTTTGTAAGTGTAACCATAACTTTTAATAACAGATTTTTAAATGATAATACATTTCAATTAGAGAATAAATTGTAGGGAGAATTATATTAAAATATTTTTATTGAAAAAGGCATATATTCAATAATTTAACAGATTGTCTATGCAAAATTTAAAAAACTTTAAAAAAAACTTTGAAAAATTGTTTAAAAATGTTTTGCAAAATTATTAAGACTGTTATACAATAAATATAGTAGGAGTTTTATGCTACTGCTTATTCATAATCTTTAAGGAAAGGAGGAAAAAATATGTTAGAGTTTAATAATGTTGAAAAAATCAATATTCCGCTAAAACAACACGTTGGTGGTCCTTGTCAAGCTATTGTTAATGTCGGGGATCATGTAAAACGTGGTCAATTAGTTGCTACTCCCAATGGGTTAGGTGCTAATATTCACACTAGTTTATCCGGTGTTGTAGAAGAAATTAACGATATGAATATCGTTGTAAAATTAGATAAAGAACAAACAGATGACTATGTGAGATTAGAAAAAACTGACGATAAGTTGCAAAAGATAAAAGATGCAGGTATTGTCGGAGTTGGGGGAGCCGGCTTTCCTACCGGAATTAAGTTATCGGCACAAATACCGGGTGGGTATGTTATTGCCAATGCAGCAGAATGTGAACCGATTTTAGGACATAATGTTAAGTTTATGGAAGAACATCCGGAAGAACTTGTACGCGGTTTGAAATATATTGTTGAATTAACCGGCGCAAAAGAAGGATATATTGCGATAAAAACAAAATATCGTAAAGCATTGCATGCATTAGGTAAAGCGTGCAAAAATGAACCTAATATTAGTATAAAAATCTTGCCTAATATGTATCCAGCAGGAGACGAACGTGTTATTGTTAGGGAAACATTAGGCGTGATTTTAAAACCGGGTCAATTACCATTGGAAGCTAATGCAATTATCTCAAATGTTGAGACTATTAAGCGTATAGTGGAAGCAATAGAAGAAGATAAGCCGCTGATTGACAAAGATCTTACAGTAGGCGGACGTGTAAATAACCCAAGCATATTCTTAGATGTACCGATCGGATTACCGATTAGTGTGTTTATAGAAAAAGCCGGCGGTTATATTAACCCACATGGAGAGATTGTTCGTGGGGGACCATTTACGGGACGTCCGGCACAAAAAGGAGATCCTATTAATAAAACAACCGGTGGTCTTCTAGTGGCTATGCCATATCCACAAGAAAGAGAGAAAGTAGGAATACTAATTTGTGAATGTGGTGCACAAGAAGAACGTCTTCGCCAAATTGCTGACGGAATGGGTGCTGAAGTAGTGTCTGTCCAAATGTGTAAACGTATGAAACCGGATAAAAACGGTAGATTACGTTGTGAATTACCGGGTATTTGCCCAGGACAAGCGGAAAAAGTATTGAAAATGAAAAAAGATGGTGCGAAAGCAGTCATTACTGGTACTTGTCAAGATTGAACCAACACCGTGACAGGTGTAGCTCCTAGGTTAGGAGTAAAAGTTTATCATAGTACCGACCATGTACTTCGTGCCACTGACCATCATTTATACAGAAGCTATAAAAGCTTAGAATTACATAATAATAAATAATTAGTTGGAGGTTAGAAGTAATGTCAATTACAGTAGAAACTGCAAAAGAACACTTAAATGACAAAGCGGTATTTTGTTGCAGAGCTGAGGAAGGTATCGTAATTAGTCCTGAAAACTTAGAAGATCCAGGGTTATTCGATGACTTAGAAGATTCAGGGTTACTATCATTCCCAGACAATGCATTAACAATCGGACAAGTATTAGGAGCAAAATTAACAAAAACAACAGACGCTCTAATACCAATTACACCGGATATCATTGATGCTGTCCAAGGTGTAGAAGAAGAAAAAGCAGAAGAAAAACAAGAAGAAGTAGTAGTAGGAGAAGCTAGCGTAGTGGCAGAGCCGATTCCTGCTCCCGTAGTGGTGGCAGAACAAACACAAGCTCCGGTAAATTCAGGAGTATTCAAACTACAAATCGGTAAAGGTGAAAATATTAACCTTGAAATTCCACTATCAGCTTTTGCAGGGCAATCTGCAGCACCGGTTGCACAACCGGCAGCACCTGCTCAAGTAGTAGAAACAAAAGCTGTAGAAGCTCCTAAAACAGAAACAGTAGTAGAAAAAGAAGCAGAAGAAAAACATGAAGGTGAACCAAAATTCATTCGTTCTCTTTTAACAAAACACTACAAAATTGATAAAGTAGTCTTCGGTGAAAAAACAGAAATTAAAGGTACAACTTTAGTATTAGGAACTCCGGAAGATTTATGTAAAGCTGCTATTGAATCAGAAGAATTAGTAGAGGATGTTAAATTAGAAATCATCACTCCTGAACAGTATGGTACATACAGTGAAACAATAATGGACGTGCAACCGATTGCGGTTAAAGAAGAAGGAGAAATCGGTCATGGTGTTACTCGTGAACTTAAAGGTGTAGTAATGGTTCTTACAGGAACAGATGCTAACGGAGTTCAAATCGGGGAATTCGGTTCTTCAGAAGGAGAATTGGATCGTAACATTATGTGGGGCCGTCCAGGTGCTCCGGATAAAGGAGAAATCTTCATTAAAGGACAAGTAACAATCAAAGCGGGAGCTAACATGGAACGTCCAGGACCATTGGCAGCTCACAAAGCATTTGACCATATTACAGAAGAAATTCGTAAAGCTCTTAAAGAATTAGATGATGAAAGTTTGGTAGTTGGTGATATTAAATTAGAACAATATCGTCATCCGGGAAATAAAAAAGTGTTGATAGTTAAAGAAATCATGGGACAAGGTGCGATGCACGATAACTTGATTTTACCGGTAGAACCGGTAGGAACACTTGGTGCTAAACCTAACGTTGACTTAGGTAACTTACCGGTTATGCTTGCTCCAACAGAAGTATTAGATGGTGGTATCCATGCGCTAACATGTATCGGGCCAGCTTCAAAAGAAACTTCTCGTCATTACTATCGTGAACCGTTAATCTTAGAAGCGATGACTGATGAAGAAATCGACTTAGTAGGGGTATTACTAGTTGGATCTCCACAAGCTAACTCAGAAAAATTCTATGTATCTAAACGTGTAGGTATGACTATTGAAGCTATGGATATTGATGGTGCTATCGTTACAACAGAAGGATTCGGTAACAACCATATCGACTTTGCATCACATATTGAACAAATCGGTTCTCGTGGAGTGTCTGTAGTAGGTATGACTTACTCTGCGGTTCAAGGGGCTCTTGTAGTAGGTAACGAATACATGAAAGCCATGGTAGATAATAATAAATCTAAACAAGGTATTGAAAACGAAATTCTTTCAAACAATACATTATGTAGAGAAGATGCTGTCCGTGCTTTAGCAATGCTTAAAACACAAATGGGTGGCGGAGAAATAAAAAAAGCTGAAAGAAAATGGAATCCTAATGTTAAATTAAATAACGTAGAAGTTATTGAAAAAGCTACAGGAGAAAAAATAGAGCTATTAGAAAACGAACAAATTTTACCAAAATCTAAAAAACGTCAAGAAATTTACGAAAAAGAAGATTAATTTTTAAGAGTAGGAAATAAGTTATGATTGAAAAATTAAAATATGCGTCTACAGAAAGAGTGTTCGAAGGGATAATAGTTGATCATAACGATGCCAGCGTTACGATAGATATTAAAGGACGTTTAGGGCAGTTTAAAATTCCTATGAGAATGTTGATTTCTGAATATCCTGTGCAAATAGGTCAAGAAGTTGCCTTTTTGTTCAGCTATCCGGAAGTTATAACAGAAGAACCTGACGAACATTATGTAAATGCAATAAAAAATACTAAAAAGTTACAAGAAGAAGTAAAAAATAGAAGACTAAAAGAAGAATAGTAGGAAGGAGAATTTAGAATGTCATTAACGATATTTGAAGGTCTACAATCAGAGATTTATGTACCGATTACACCAAAACCAGTTTGGGCTCCAGTGACTAAAGAATTAAAAGACATGAAAGTAGCATTAGCAACTGCTGCGGGAGTTCACTTAAAAACAGATAAAAGATTTAACTTAGCAGGGGATACAACATTCCGTGAAATTCCGGATACTGCACACAGTTCAGATCTTATGGTATCTCATGGTGGGTACGATAATGCTGACGCTAACAAAGACATCAACTGTATGTTTCCGATTGATAGATTACATGAACTGGCTAAAGCCGGATTTATCGGCAGCGTAGCAGAATTCCACTATGGATTCATGGGTGGTGGTGGAGACCAAGAGGCTTTCACTAACAGAACAGGTCCGGAAATCGCTAAAAAATTAAAAGAAGAAAATGTTGATGCAGTTATTTTAACTGCTGGTTGAGGTACTTGCCATAGAACTGCCGTGATCGTGCAGAGAGCAATTGAAGAAGCAGGTATTCCAACAATCTTAATAGCGGCACTACCGCCGGTAGTGCGTCAAAACGGTACTCCAAGAGCCGTTGCTCCACTTGTACCAATGGGAGCAAACGCAGGAGAACCTGGTAACGTTGAGCAACAAACACAAATTCTAGAAGCAACTTTAGAGCAACTAGTTAAAATACCAAGTGCAGGTAAAATAGTTCCTCTTCCATTTGAGTACATCGCTCACGTGTAGGAGTTTACTAAATTAGAAGAGGGATGTGAATCTCTCTTCTTTTTTAACAAAGAAACTGTATTATAAAACAGTTTCAGTTGTGTTTCAATACAGTTTTTAATAAATAATAGGGGATGATGACTTATGCCAAAAGAAAAATTACAAATAAAAGCATTCCATATTAATACTGTTACACTTGGTAAGAAAGTTAAGATTGATAATAATGTACTGACTATACCAACAGAAATAGTATATAATAAAGA
Source organism: Gemella massiliensis (assembly GCF_900120125.1). Lineage (NCBI taxonomy): Bacteria > Bacillati > Bacillota > Bacilli > Caryophanales > Gemellaceae > Gemella > Gemella massiliensis. Next base: position 302,073 of record NZ_LT635545.1, on the reverse strand, counting down.
TATTTTTGAAACTGTAAGTATAAAAATTATTAAACCGAAAGAACATGATATTTATGTTAATACTATAATGGATATAGTGCCAATTTCGACAAAAGTAATAGGGCGACTTGGAGAAGGAATAACTCATACATTGACCGGTGTTTACACATTGCTTACCGGGGCAAATACTAAAGGGGAACAGATGCATGAGTTTGGTTCATCAGAAGGTATTTTAAGTAAGCAATTGGTGCTTAATAAAGCAGGATCACCGTCAGTTGATGATTACTTAATTCATATTGATGTTGTGATTAAAGATAATATAGATTTTGATAGAGCTTTAGCATTTTCAATTTTTGAGTTATCAGACTTATATCTTCAAGAAATTAGAGAAGCCATGAAGGTACTTAGCGGACGTGATGCTGACGAAGTTCATGAATTTTATAATACATCAAATCCGGGTAAGCCTAAAGTTGCTCTTGTAAAAGAAGTAGCCGGGCAAGGAATGATGTATGATAATCAGTTATTCCCGATAGAACCCAGTGGAATAGATAAGGGTATTTCTATTATAGATATGAATAATATGCCGGTTTTACTTACAGCGAATGAATATCGTGACGGTGCTATAAGGGCTATGGTATAGAAAGAAGGTGTTAGTATGGGGATAGGGCCATCTACAAAAGAAACCAGTTTACACCATTTTAGAGATCCGTTACTTGATACATTAGCTACTGATCCGGATATTGATTTTCAAGGTGTAATTATTGTTGGAACGCCACAAGACAATAGATTAAAACATCTTGTAGGCTGGAGAACCGCCGTATGGCTGGAGGCTATGAGAACAGATGGAGCTATTATTTCGGCAGACGGCTGGGGGAATAGTGATGTTGACTATGCCAATACAATGTTTGAAATAGGAGAGAGAGGAATTTCTATAGTTGGTTTAAAATTTATGGGAAAACATAAATTTGTGGTAGAAAATCAGTATACAAAATATGTCTTAGATTTTAATAAGTCTAAAGAAGGTGTAGAAACGGAAATTGTTTGTCAGAATAATGTTGATTATTCTGATGCGAGAAAAGCGTTGGGACTTTTAAAATTAAAAATGAGGCAAGATGCAAATAAATAATTTAAGGAGAGAATTATCATGAAATTAAATAAAATGATTTCGGTTATAGATACACATACAGCAGGGGAAGCTGCTCGTTTAGTAACAGCGGGTATTCCAAAAATTCCCGGTAAGGATATGGTAGAGAAAAAACAATATTTTATCGATCATTTAGATGATGTTAGAAAATCTGTAATGTTTGAACCACGTGGGCATCAGGATATGTTCGGAGCGTTCTTACTACCTCCAACAAAAGAAGAAGCGGATTTCGGATTGGTATTCATGGATACCGGCGGTTACTTAAATATGTGTGGACATAATACCATCGCAGCGGTAACAGCTTCAGTTGAAACAGGTATGGTTGATGTGGAAGAAGGAGCTACAGAAAAAGAAGTTGTTGTAGAAACGCCGGCAGGATTAATCTACGCAACGGCAAAATTAAAAGATAATGGAACAAAAGTAAAAGAAGTTTCATTTAGAAATGTTGAGTCATTCTTATATAAACGTGATTTAGAATTAGATGTAGAAGGTGTCGGTCATATTAAATTTGATATTTCATTTGGTGGTAGTTTCTTCTGTATTCTTTCAGCTGATCAATTAGGGTTGGAAGTAAAACCGGAGAATGCTTCTAAATTAAAAGAAATGGGACTAAAAATCAGAGATGCGGTTAATGCAAATGTAGAAATTCAACATCCGACATTATCGCATATCAAAACTGTAGATTTGATAGAAATTTATGATAAACCGACTCATCCGGAAGCTACATATAAAAATGTTGTAGTATTTGGAGATGGTAATATTGACAGATCACCTTGCGGAACCGGTACTTCTGCAAAATTAGCAACATTATATGCTAAAGGTGAATTAAAACCGGGAGATCCTTTTGTATATGAAAGTATTTTAGGTACTTTATTCAAAGGTAGAATTGTTGAAGAAAGAAAATTAGCGGATTATGATGCTATCATTCCGGAAATAACAGGTTCTGGTTA